>CANQZN010000008.1 GCA_947628365.1 uncultured Bacilli bacterium
ATATTAATCAACTACCTTTGTATATATTATATCAAATTGATTAATTGCGAAAAAATTTCACTCCTTAGAGCTGTAAAGTTTCTTTTTTATTTTGTTTTAATTGTGGGGTATGATATAATATGAGTAGGAGAGTGATACAATGAAATATACTATAAGAGGAGATAAATTGGCTGTTACTAAGTCAATAAAAGATTATATTGAGGAGAAATTAAATAAACTTAATAAATATTATGAAAATAGTGAAGATATTGAATGTAAAGTTTTAATTAGAAGTAAAAATAATTCTCAAACAATTGAGGTTACAATTCCATTAAATAAATTTATTTTAAGAGCGGAAGTATCAGAAGAAGATTTATATGCTGCGATTGATTTAGTTGTAGATAAACTAGAAGGACAAATAAGAAAGAATAAAACTAGATTACAAAAAAGATATGATAAAGTAGAAATTCCCGAAATGTCTTTTGATTTTGAAGAAGAGGAAGAAGAAGATTTAGCTATTGTTAAAAGAAAAGACATTGATTCAAAACCAATGGATGAAGAAGAAGCAATTCTCCAAATGAACTTATTAAATCATGATTTCTTTGTGTTTAAAAATACAGATGAAGAATGTGTTTCAGTAATTTACAGAAGAAAAGATAATAAATACGGCATTATAAATGTTAAATAACCATTGATAAATTAAAGCTTTTGTACTAAAATAATTGGCAATCAAGAGGTGATTTTATGGACAAAACACCATATACAAACGATGATGTTTGTGCGTATTCTTATTTTGAAGTACCAGAAATAAGAGATTATCTATGTAATTTGTTATCTTTTGTTACTTCTAGTTATGTTTATGTTAAAGAAGAATTATTACCAGAGGATTTAACAATTGTTGTAAATGGTGAAGAAATTCATTTAGGCAAATTAGGCCATGTCCATTTTTCCATAGATAAAGAATTAAAGACATTTATTACAAGTGGACCAATTCATTTTTATGAAGAAGATGATGACGATATTCATTTTATTGGTAATGTTGGCTCTTTTACTAATATTCGAAAGATAATAGATACTCTTATTTCTATAAAAATACAAAAGCAAAGTAACGAGTTAACTTTGCCGGAGTTAAATAATATGCAGTTAAAATTTGCAAGTTTATTATCCGAAAATTTTAATATTAATGATACTCTTGTAAGAAAATTAAAATAGTGGTAACTTTGGTTATCATTATTTTTTTTACTAAAATAGTGATAAATGTTTGGCGATTAAATTTAAGCATGGTATAATTAATAATGAGGTGGATTATGGGACTATTAAAAAAATTATTAAATAGTGAATATAAAGAATTAACAAGATTTGAAAAATTAGCTGATCAAATCGTTGCATTAGATGAAGAAATGCAAAAATTAAAAACAGCAGACTTTGCTAAAAAGACAGAAGAGTTTAAAGAAAGACTTAAAAATGGTGAGACTTTAGATGATATTTTAGTTGAGGCTTTTGCTCTTGCCAGAGAAGCTGCTTATAGAACTATTGGTGAAAAAGCATACTATGTTCAACTTCTAGGTGGCCTTGCTATTCATTATGGTAATATTGCAGAGCAAAAAACTGGTGAAGGAAAAACTTTAACTACTATTTTTCCTGCTTATGTTAACGCTCTTACTGGTGAAGGTGTTCATGTTGTAACAACTAATGAATATCTATCTAAACGTAATGCTGAGTGGATGGGACCTGCCTATCGTTTACTTGGTGTAACTGTTGGTGTTAACTTAAGAGAGATGAGTACTAAAGAGAAAAAAGACGCTTATAATGCAGATATATTATATTCTACAAATAATGAAATAGGATTTGATTATCTAAGAGATAATATGGTGGTAAGACTAGAAGATAAAGTACAAAGACCTCTAAATTTTTGTATTATCGATGAAGTTGACTCTATCTTAATTGATGAAGCAAGAACTCCACTTATTATCAGTGGTGGTAAATTTAATTCTAAAAATTTATATGTAGAAGCAGATCAAGCTGTTAAAAAATTAAAAGAAGAGACAGATTATGATATCGATTTAAAAACTAAAAATGTTTCTTTAACTGAAGAAGGTAGTAAGAAAATTGAAAAACTTTTAAATCTTGATAATTTATATGATTTAAATAATACAGCACTTGTTCATCATTTAAATCAAGCTCTAAAAGCTAATTATGGGTTTAAAAAAGATGTTGATTATGTTGTTCAAGATGATGAAGTAATAATTGTTGATCAATTTACTGGTCGACTAATGCATGGACGACAATTTAGTGATGGCTTACATCAAGCAATTGAAGCTAAAGAAGGCGTAACAATTAATACAGAAACGCAAACTATGGCTACAATAACTTTCCAAAACTTATTTAGAATGTATAAAAAACTTGCAGGTATGACAGGAACTGCTAAAACTGAAGAAGAAGAATTTAGAAACATTTATAACATGTATGTTATTGAAATACCTACTAATAGACCAGTTATAAGAGAAGATTATGCTGATTTAGTATATGCGACAAGTAAAGGAAAGTATAAAGCAATTGTTAATTATGTTAAGGAAATTCATGAAACTGGTGAACCTATCTTAATTGGTACTATTTCTGTTGAAGCCAATGAATATTTAAGTGGTTTACTTAAGAAAAATGGCTTAAAACATGAAGTATTAAACGCTAAAAATCATGAAAGAGAAGCCGAAATAATTGCTAAAGCTGGCGAAAAAGGTGCAATAACTCTAGCTACTAATATGGCTGGTCGTGGTACAGATATCAAACTTGGTGAAGGTGTTAAAGAACTAGGGGGACTTTGTGTAATCGGAACAGAAAGACATGAGTCAAGACGTATTGATAACCAATTACGTGGTCGTGCTGGTCGTCAAGGAGATCCTGGTAAAAGTCAATTCTTTGTTTCATTTGAAGATGATTTAATGCGCCGTTTTGGTACAGAGAGAATAAAAATGATGCTTACTAATTTAGGTATTGATGAAACACAAGCAATTCGTTCTAAAGCTTTAACTAAGAGTATTGAAACTGCTCAAAAGAAAGTTGAAGGTAACAACTATGATATTAGAAAAACTTTACTTGATTATGATAATGTCTTAAATGAACAAAGAGAAATTATCTATAATAGAAGAAATGAAATATTAGAACAAGAAAGTATCCATGAAAGTGTTCTAGGAGTATTTAAAAATACTATTACTAACTTAGTGGAAAGCCATTATTCTAAAGAAGGTACTTTAACACATGATGATAAAAAAGAATTAGTGGAATATGTTAACGCTAATTATTTAAAACAAAATAGTTTAAAATTAAAAGATGTTGAAGATTTAGAAGATGAAGAATTAAGAGATAAAATCTATGATTTAATAATCAAAGATTATGAAAAGAAAATGATTGAAGCACCAGTAATGAATGAATTTGAAAAAGCAATTTCATTAAGAATAATCGATTCTAACTGGGTTGAACATATGAGTGCTATGGAACATTTAAAAGAAGGTATTGGTCTTCGTGGGTATAATCAATCAAATCCAATTCAAGCTTATACAATGGAAGGATTTGAAATGTTTGATAATCTTTTAATTAAGATAGAAGATATAACAGCGCAATTCTTACTTAAGGCAGATGTAAAACAAAATACTGAAAGACAACAAACATTAAAAGGTGTTGCTAATGATGGAAAAGAAACTGTTAAAGGTACACCAAAAAGAGTAACAAAAATTGGTAGAAATGATCCATGTCCTTGTGGTTCAGGAAAGAAATATAAAAACTGCTGTGGTAAATAATAATAAATACCTTGTAAAAAAGGCGTTACTGAAAAAACTTTAAAAACTAAAATAATTAAAAAAATAATGAATTTGTTTGCAAAAACGAGAAAAAGCCTTATAAATTAAGGAATATTCTAAGGCAAACATTTTTAATTGAGGTGATGGAATTGAAAAAACTTTTACAAATTAGTTTAGGAGATAGTAATGGAAAAGATTGTAATTTTTGACTGGGGTGGAGTGATCGAAAGTCATGAAAAAGAAGATTATAATGTTAACAAAGTTATTCTAGATACAGTAAAACAGTATCATTGTCCTTTAACTGATTTGGAAATAATTAGTACGTGTTCCAATATTACGAAAAACATGAGTATGTTTATAAAGAATGATGATCTAACGATAAGAAAATGGTTTGAAACAATCTGCGATAAGTTAAAAATAAATTGCTCATTAGAGGACTATAAAAATTCTTATGAGAAATATGGCAAAAAAATCAACTATTATAAAGATGTTGTCAAATTAGCCCATAGCTTAAAAGGTAAATGTAAAATAGCAATTTTTTCTAATTTAGTAAAATTAGATGAAAAAAGAATAAATGATCAAGTAGATTTATCTACGTTCGATTATGCTTTTTTATCCTATGAATTAGGTTATATAAAGCCCAAAGAAAAAGCTTATGAAATAGTAGAAAAGGCAATAAAAGTAAAACCTAAAAACATATTGTTTGTAGATGATACTATAGAAAATATTGAGGTTGCAAAATCTAGAGGTTGGTGTACTTGTAAAGCATTTGGTTACGAATTAGATAAGATAAAGGATGCAATTGATAAGTTCTTATAATAGTAAAAAATGGTTATTGAGAATTCATTAGAAGAAAAAAATAGATTTATTATTAAGACTTTGTATATAATAAAACATTGTTAAAAAGAAATTTTTTAAATTATAGATTTAATTAATGAATAATAGATGGTATAATTAAATTAATAAATGTTTTGTAAATGAAAAAATTATAGTAAAAATAATAATAAAAATAGGGGGTTAAATGAAAAAAGGTATAGTAACAACTGAAATCGTTGTACAAGAAAATAAAATTGGAATCATGAGAGTTGGGAATATTAATTATATATCTCTAACTGATTTAGCAAGATATAAAGATAAAGAAAGAACTGACTACATAATTCAAAACTGGATGAGAACTACAAATACAATTCTTTTTTTAGGAACATGGGAACATTTAAAAAATCCAAATTTTAATTCCATCGAATTCGATGGGTTTAAAAATGAGTCAGGGACAAATGCTTTTGTTATGACCCCTAAAAAATGGATTACAGCGACAAATGCAATAGGGGTAATCTCAAAACAAGGAAGATATAATAGTGGTACTTTTGCTCATCCAGATATTGCTTTTGAATTTGCCAGTTGGTTATCACCTGAATTTAAATTGTATTTAATAACTGAGTTTGAAAGACTAAAAACTAATGAAGCTTATCAATATAAAGTTGAGTGGAGTGCTACCAGACTTTTATCAAAAGTTAATTATGTAATTCAAACAGATGCAATTAAGAAAAGTATTGTTCCAACTTTAACAGAAGATCAAAAACAATATGTATATGCAGAAGAAGCTGATGTGTTAAATGTTGCATTATTTGGCATGACTGCAAAAGAGTAGAAAGAAAATAATCCAGAACTTGCAAAAAATGGAAATATAAGAGATTATACAGATTTACTTCATTTAATAATATTAAATAATTTGCAAAATACAAATGCTGTATTAATTGAAGAAAAAGTTCCACAAAGAGAAAGACTTATTAGATTAAATAATTCAGCAAGAAGGCAAATGGAAGCCTTGAAAGATAATAAAAGTCTTAAAAATTTAGAATTATTGCAAAAGCAAGTTAATGAAAATAAATTAATTGAACAATAAAAAAAATAAATATTTATAAATAGGTGGTGTTATAATGAATTTGAACCAAGAAACAAAAGATAATATCAAAAAAATTATTGAAAATACTTTAGGTATATCATATGAAGAATTTGAAAAATTGGATTTTGATGAGCAACAAAGGTTAATTGCTATGTATAGTAAGAAAATAAAAAGGCAAAATCATAATGAAGTAATTGCTATGATAGGTTCAGGTGAAAACACATTTTTTCTTAAAGTAAAAAAAGGCGAAAGAATAATGGTCGGAACGGGCGAAGACTCTTGTTTTGTAAGGGCTGGTATTAGCTCTGAAGAAGCAATGCAAGAATTAGATGATAAGATAGATGATGCTATTTATAGTAGACCTGTTGCATTAGTAAAAAAGCTTCAAAGACGAATTAGAAATAAATAAGTCAAATATTGTGATAAATATTATAAATACTGGGATATACTTAATGTGTGGTAAAAGGGAGTAAGATTGACATTCTTTTTATTATTTAAAACAGGAGGGGTAACGTGAAAGATAAATTAATCGGAAATGAAAAAAATATTTTATTTTATAATGATGATGAAGGAAACACTAAAGTAGAAGTACTACTTCAAAATGAAGATGTTTGGTTAAACACTGAGGCTTTAGCAACACTTTTTAGTGTTAAAAGACCTGCAATCACTAAACATATAAATAACATATATAATGATGGTGAACTTGAAGAAAATATCACATGTTCCAAAATGGAACATATGGGTAATGATGGAAAGCAAACTTATAATACAAAATATTATAACTTAGATATGATTAAATATATTAGAAGGAAAAGGTACAGTTTCTCATAAACAAGCAGTAAAAAAGGCAGAAAGCGAATATGAAAAATATAAAGTTATACAAGATAGAAGATATGTATCAGACTTTGATAGATTAATAAATGAAACAAAACAATTAGAAAATAAATAAATTATATTTAATTTGAATTACGTGGGATTACACAGAATTAAAATTAAAGTTATTTTATGAATACCATTTATATTTTTTAAAGTGAGGAAGGTGTTAGTTTGAAAATAGTACTTGGCTCTAAAAATAAATCTAAAGAAGAAGCGATTGAATTAGCTTTAAATACATTAAATATTACCGATTATGGGATTGAATCTATAAAAGTACCATCTCATGTTAGTTCAAAGCCCATTAATGATGAAACATTGCTTGGAGCATGTAATAGAAATCAAGAAGTACTTAAATATTGCATAGAAAATAATATTTCTTATGATTTATTAGTCAGTATAGAAGGTGGTTATGAACAAGTAGGAGACTATTATTTTCTAGTTACTTATGCTTCCATTATAAATAAAGATGGTCAAGAATTTTTAGGTAAATCACAAGGCTTACAAATTACTAAAAATATGTTTGAGTGGGTAAAAGAAGAACACTCTTTAAATACAGTTATTGAAGATATAGTAAATAATAAAGACAATAAAAAAGGAAATGGAATCAGTGGGTATCTAACAAATGGTTACTATTATAGAAATAGTTTCGATTCTACCGCAGTTATTAGTGCACTTGAAGTAATGCAAAATTATGATACTTTTTATAAAGCATTAGAAAATAAACTAATTAAAAAGTCAAATTAACTGAAACTATTGGTTTAATATCGATAGTTTTTGTTTTGCCTAAATTTATTAATTTTTTATAGTCAACAGGTTATAATATAAAAGATGATATGTATGAATAAAAATATGTGGTTGGGTTTCTTAAATTTAGTATTATTGTTACTTATTGTTTTGTCTTTAAATGAATCTCACGAAAAAGTATTAGAAAGCAAAAAAACTTTTAAAGACTTTGAAATTATATATAATGATACGGAAATGTTAGAAGAAAAAGAAGAATTATATCGAAATGATAAATATATCTATTACTTAGATTGTTATAGTATTGATAATGTCAAAATAAAAATTAATAATTATCTATATTCCTTAAGTAGTGTAATTAATCTGAATATTATTAGCATAGATGATTTAATAAATCATGGTTTACCAGTAGAAACATATACTATTTTAGAAAGTGAAGATGATCCTAAAGTGGATATACCAAATGTTAATGATAAACCAAATATAGATAATGAAACTTTAAATGAAAATAACAAAATAATTTTAAGTTATGAACAACTAAAAGAATATAATAAGAAAATAAAAAGTAAAGCCGATATGGTTTATGATATAGATAGTATAGCGTCTTTAACTCGGGAAGAAGTATTAAATTATATTAATAGTTATAAATTACCAACATTACCTAAATATAATGGGAGTGAAAAATTAACTAATGATAATGTTCAAAGTATTTTAGATAACCGCAATTTAGATAATGTTAAAGATAATAATACTATATTAAAAGGAATAGTGGTTAAAAGAGCTAACCTTAGAAGTTTTCCTACTAACATAAGTTTTTATGATAAAGAGAATATAAAAGATTTTGATAGATTACAAGAAACAGAATTACTTGTTAATAGTCCAGTTATAATTATTCATGAAAGTGTAGATGCTGAGTGGTATTTTGTTATTAGTCCATTTTATGCTGGGTGGGTCTTAAAAGATAATATTGCTCTTGCTACTAATGATGATTATAATGATTTTATTAATCCTAAAAATTATGGAATAATTACTAGTCCAGAAATAGTCATAAATAATGTAGTTTTAAATATGAGTGTTAAAATATCAATTGAGAATAATAAATATATTTTACCCATTAAAGCAGATAATGATTATGTCGCAAGATTAGTAGTTAATATACCTAGTAAAGATATTAATAATGGTTATTTACCATATACTAAAGAAAATGTTATTGATTTAGCCCAAAAATATTTAGGTGTTAAATATAGTTGGGGTGGTAAAGATGAAGGAGTAGATTGTTCAAGTTTTGTAAGTAATGTCTATCGTACTTTTGGTTTTATGTTTCCAAGAAATACAAGTAGTCAAAATAAAAGTGTTGGTAAAATTATTAGCTTAAGTAATAAAGCAAATAATGAAAAGTTGAATATAATTAATAATACAGAACCTAGTTTATTATTTCAATCTGGTCATGTTATGTTATATGTTGGTATGGAAAATAATAAACATTATATAATTCATGCATCAGGTAGTGATGGTAAAGTTACTAAAACTATTTTAAATAATTCTACTTATTTAAATAAAATAGATCGAGTTGTTGTAATTAAATAAATGTGTTAATATATTGAAAGCAATAGTGTTTGGATTAATTCCTACTTTAGTGAGTCACTAAAGGATTATAATTATTATTCCCGATAATTGTAATATTCCAAAAGACTTCTCTACATTTTAAAGGTAGCATAGTCTATTTCCATATTACAATATCATTGGTATTGCTAAGAAAAGAGGTAGTAAGATGGATAAGAAGAAAATAAATAATTCCATATTGCTATCTCTTAATTTAATTGATTATAAAAACCCTCAAAAATATATAAAAACACTTTACTCAATTAGTAATAATATTCATAATCATTATAGAAAACATATTATTAAAAAATCTAATGGTAAAATAAGAACGATTTATGAACCCAGTAAAATATTAAAGCATATCCAAAGAAGTATCTTGCATCATGTTATGGAAAAAGAAAGTGTTTCAGTGTATGCTAAAGCGTATGTTAAAGGTTTGTCACTAAAAGATAATGCCATCTCACATATAAATAAACCAGTAGTATTAAAATTAGATATTAAAAATTTCTTTGATAATATTAGTTTTTATGATGTATATAGTAAATGCTTTAATGAAGATAAATTTCCAAGAAGCGTTGGTATGTTACTTGCTCATCTTTGCACCTTTGATGACTTCCTACCGCAAGGTGCTCCAACTTCTTCCTATATTGCTAATCTAGTTATGAAAGATTTTGATATGGAAATAGGCATCCTTTGCCAAAAGCAAAAGATATCTTATACAAGGTATTCTGATGATTTAACTTTTTCTGGTGATTTAGTACCTGGTGATATTATTAATGTCGTTCGGAAAAAATTATATAAGTTAGGTTTAGAAATTAATAATAAAAAAATTCATATAATTAGAGATTATCAAAGACAAGTGGTAACAGGTGTTATTGTTAATGATAAAATGCAAGTTAGTAAAAATTATCGTGATAAAATTAGACAAGAGATATATTATATAAATAAGTATGGTTTAAAATCACACTTAGAAAGAATAAATGTTCATAAAGAAAGTGAATACTTAAATAAGTTATATGGGAGAATTTTATTTGTCTTACAAATAAATAATAATGATAAAGAGTTTTTAAAATACAAAGAGTTGGTTAGTGAGTTTATTTGTGCTAAAATATAGTTAGAAAGAGAGAGAAAGAAATTTGAAAAAAGTTATTATGGGTATTATTTTTGTTTTAATTGCCTTCATTTTATATTATTTATTTTTACCACCAATAAACATTACAAGTTTTGCGTTTTGGACTTACTTGTTTGTTTTGGTTATTATATTTGTTCCTTTTGTGTTCTTTGATGCATTTGAATCCCTTTTGAAAGGTAAGAGATATAATGCTTCTAAAATACTTATAGGTATTATAGGGGGTACTCTTGGTATTTTTGCATTAATTATATTAATTAATATTGTAATTTCCCCTTTATTTAACGCCAAAGGATATAGTAATAGAATTGCTGTTTTAGAAAATAGTGATTTTGTTACCGATATTAAAGAAGCTGATTTTTCTAAAATACCATTAATTGATAAAGATAGTAGTGAAAAGTTAGGCGATAGAAAAATGGGTGAATTTACAACATGGGTAAGTCAATTCTATGTTAGTGATTTATATACTCAAATTAATTATAATAATGAAATAGTAAGAGTAACTCCAATTGAATATGCCGGACTAATTAAATATTTTACTAATCGTAAAGAAGGAATTAAAGGTTATATAATGGTTGACTCTGTTACTGGTAGTGCTACTTTAAAAACAATGGATAAGGGTATGAAATATATGCCAAGTGCTTACTTCTTTGAAAATCTTGAAAGAAAATTAAGATTTACTTATCCAACAGTAATCTTTGATGAACCATCATTTGAAATTGATAACGAAGGAAATCCTTATTGGATTGTACCAACCGTTAAATATAGTGGTGTTGGCATGAAAAAAGAAATCAGTGGTGCAGTTATTTTAGACCCAATTACTGGAGAAAGTAAAAAATATAGCATTAACGAAATTCCAACTTGGGTAGATCATGTTTATAGTGCTGATTTAATAATTGAACAAATTGATGACTGGGGCGAATATCGTAATGGTTTCTTAAATTCAGTATTTGGCCAAAAAGATGTTATTAATACAACTGAAGGATATAATTACTTAGTTATGGATGATGATGTCTATTTATATACTGGTATAACATCTGTATCTAGTGATGAATCTAATTTAGGTTTTGTCTTAGTTAATTTAAGAACTAAAAAAACTAATTACTATTTAGTTCCTGGGGCTGAAGAGTTTAGTGCAATGGCCTCAGCTGAAGGTCTAGTTCAAGAGAAAGGTTATGAAGCATCCTTCCCATTATTAATTAATTTAAATAATCGTCCTACATATTTACTCAGTTTAAAAGATGATGCAGGGCTAGTTAAAATGTATGCCTTTGTCGATGTTGAAGATTATCAAAAAGTAGTTGTTAGTGATGCGTCTTTAGGTATTGAAGCCGCAAAAGAAAAATACTTAAATGAAAATCCAAATATTAGTAATACAGAGGCTAAAACTAACGAAATAACTATTAAAACTATAACAAGTGCCGTAATTGATGGTAATACATATTACTATATAACTGATAGTAATAACGCTATGTATTATGTTGATATTAAAATAAATAGATATTTATTACCTTTCTTAAAAGTAAATGATAAAGTTATTATTACTTATAATGAAGGTGATGTATCAAAAATAGTATCAATCGCGGAAGGAAAATTAGCATGAATATAGAAACTTTAAAAGAAAATTTATTAAGTATTGGGAGGTCACTTTGACATTGATAATTTAAATAATCGTCTAAAAGAGTTAGAAGAAATTATTAGTAAACCAACTTTTTGGGATGATTATGAATATGCGAGTAAAATAAATAGTGAGTATAGTAGTGTTAAAAAAAGAGTTTCTAATTATAATAATATCCTTGATAGTTTAAATACTTTAGAATTATTAAATGAAGAGTTAAGTGAAGATGAATTTAACAAGGAATTAAATAGTATTTCCGATGGTATTAATTCACTCGAAAAAGAAACGCATTTAAATGGAGCTTATGATAATCTTAATTGTTATTTAGAAATTCATCCAGGAGCAGGTGGTACTGAGTCTTGTGATTGGGCATCCATGCTTCTTCGGATGTATGAGAGATTTTGTGAGAAAAATAATTATCAATATGAAGTAATCTATGAAAACCCCGGGGATGAAGCCGGAATAAAATCGGTATTATTATTAATTAAATTTGAAAATGCTTATGGTTATTTAAAAAGAGAAAGTGGCGTTCATCGTTTAGTTAGAATTTCTCCATTTGATGCAGGTGGTAGAAGACATACCTCTTTTGCATCAGTAACTATAACGCCAGAATTTAATGATATACCTGATATTGAAATAAAAGAATCTGATTTAAAAATTGATGTCTATCACTCAAGTGGTGCCGGTGGTCAATCAGTTAATACTAGTAACTCAGCTGTTAGAATTACCCATTTACCTAGTAAAATTGTTGTTACTTGTCAAAATGAGCGAAGTCAATTAAAAAATAAAGAGATTGCTATTAAAATTCTTAAAAATAAATTATATGAATTAGAACTAGCGAAAGAAGAAGCTAAAGTTGATGCTTTAAAAGATACATCTAAGAATATTGATTTTGGTAGTCAGATTAGAAGCTATATTTTAGAGCCATATAAATTAGTTAAAGATAATAGAAGTAATTTTGAAAGTAATAATCCTGATAAAATATTAGATGGTGAAATTGCGGAAATGTTAGAGTACAATTTAAAAAATATTAAATGAAGGTGTTAAAATCTTCATTTTTTAATGAATTTTAGGTGATAATTATTGCTAAATAAAAATAATTTGCTAAAATAAGCATTGTGATATTATGAATGAAATGTTTAATTTTTTAGACAATTTATTAAAGTTTGAAGATCATATTGTCGTGGCAACTTCTGGTGGCCCTGATTCAATGTGTCTTTTAAGTATTTTGCTTTCTTATCAAAAAAAATTAAATTTAAAAATTATCTGTGCTCATGTTAATCATAAATTAAGAAAAGAAAGTGAAGATGAAAAGAAATTTGTTCAAGATTATTGTCTAAAAAATAATGTAACATTTGAATATATGGAAATTGACTCTTATACTAATAATAAATTTACGGAAAGTGAAGCTAGAAAAAAAAGATATCAATTTTTTGATACGATAGTAACTAAATATCATGCTAAATATTTAATGACTGCTCATCATGGTAATGATTTAGAAGAAACAATTTTAATGCGTATTGTCAGGGGAAGTAATTTAAAAGGTTATGTAGGTATTCCAAGAATATCAGAAAATGAAAATTATAAAATTATAAGACCACTTATAAGTGTAAGTAAAAAAGAAATTTTAAATTATTTAAAAGAAAATAAAATTCCTTATGTAGTGGATAAATCTAATGAGGATGAAAAATATACCCGTAATAGATATCGAAAACATATGTTACCAATGCTAGAAAAAGAAGATGAAAGTGTTCATTTGAAGTTTTGGAAATTTAGTGAAGAGTTACAAAGCTATCAGAAATTTGTTCAAGATTATATTAATAAAGTTATAGGTAATATATATAAAGATAATTGTATAGATATTAAGAATTTATTAAAAGAAGATGAATTTATTCAAAGAAAAATAATTGAATATGTTATAACAGATATTCAAAAAGATAATATTTTAAATATTAATGATAAACAGTTTAAAGAGATTTTAAAATTAATTAATAATAATAGTAATAAACAAATTAATTTAGCAGATAATTTTATAGCAAGAAGAAGTTATAATAAATTATTTATTGAGAAAAATATTAATAATGTTAAATATAATTATGTATTAGAAGATGAATTAAATATTTTAGATAAATATCATATTAAAAGGGTAGATGTTGCAAGTTCTAAGAGTAATAATATTATTCGCCTTAATAGTGAAGAGTTAACATTACCCCTTATAGTTAGAACCATTAATGATGGTGATAAAATGGCTGTAAAAAATTTAGATGGCACTAAAAAGGTTAGTGATATATTTAAAGATTCTAAAATAGATAATAAAAAAAGAGTTAGTTATCCCATTGTTACTGATAGTAAAAATGTAATAATTTGGATACCGGGAATAAAAAAATCAATATTTGATAAAGAAATTTCAGAAAAGTATGATATAATACTTAAGTGTACGGAGGAATAATATGAATAAACAAAGTAATAAAGTAAAAAATACATTTCCATATGTAGTTTTATGTACTGTAGTAATAGCTATATTGTTAATTTTTACTTTTCAAGGTAGTGAAGTAAAAACATTAACTACTGGTGAATTATTACAAGAATTAAACAATAATAATGTTACTGAACTTACCATTACTCCAAATAGTAATGAATCAGTTTATTATGTTGAAGGAAAACTAAAAGGTTATAAAGAAACTGAAAGTTTTAAAACAAAAGTAATTGATGAACAAGTTGCAGTAATTAATGACTATGTTATGGAAAATAACATTAAAGAGTATGATACAAATAGTGATCCAGGTAGTAGTACTTTCTTATACATTATTGTTAATGTTTTACCATTTGTATTAATGCTAGTAGTAGGATATTTCCTAATTAAAAAGTTAGCTATGTCTAATAAAAATTCAGTAGATTTTGGTAGAAGTAGAGCAAGACTTTCTAATGATGCCGATAAGAAGAGTTTTAAAGATGTTGCTGGTTTAACTGAAGAAAAACAAGAAGTAGAAGAATTAATTGATTTCTTAAAAAATCCAAAGAAATTCCAAAAACTTGGAGCTAGAATACCTAAAGGTGTTTTATTAGTAGGCCCTCCAGGAACTGGTAAAACATTACTTGCTAAAGCTGTTGCTGGAGAAGCAAATGTTCCATTTTTCTATATAAGTGGTTCTGATTTTGTTGAACTATTCGTTGGTGTCGGTGCATCTCGTGTAAGAGATATGTTTAAAGAAGCTAAAAGAAGTGCTCCTTGTCTAATCTTTATTGATGAAATTGATGCAGTAGGAAGACAAAGAGGTACTGGTTTAGGTGGCGGACATGATGAACGTGAACAAACTTTAAACCAATTACTTACTGAAATGGATGGCTTTGGTGAAAATGAAGGTATTATTATTATCGCTGCTACTAATAGACCTGATGTATTAGATCCAGCCTTACTTCGTCCAGGAAGATTTGATAGACAAGTAACAATTAATTTACCAGATTCTAAAGCAAGAGAACAAATACTAAAAGTTCATGCTAAAAATAAAATTTTAGATAAATCTGTTAACTTAGAGAATTTAAGTTTAAGAACTCCAGGTTTTAGTGGAGCAGATTTGGAAAATTTATTAAATGAAGCTGCTTTACTTGCTGTTCGTCGTGATAAAGAAGCTATCTCTATGGCTGAAATAGATGAAGCAACTGATAGAGTTCTAATGGGACCTGCTAAAACTTCTCGTAAAATTACTGATAAAGAGAAGAAGTTAGTTTCTCTACATGAAGCCGGACATGCTGTAATAGGAATTAAATTAGAAGATGCTAATGAAGTTCATAAGATAACTATTATTCCAAGAGGTATGGCTGGTGGTTATACAATGATGCTTCCAAGAGAAGAAAAAATGGCTGTACTTACTAAGGGTGAGTTACTTGCCCAAATTACTGGTTTACTTGGTGGTCGAGTTAGTGAAGAAATATTCTTAAAAGAAGTTTCTACTGGAGCTTCTGATGATTTCAAAAAAGCAACAAATATAGCAAGAAGTATGGTTACTGAATATGGTATGAGTGACTTAGGTCCAATGCAATATGAAGAACAACAAGGTAGTGTTTTCTTAGGTAGAGATTATGGTAAGAATAAAAACTTTAGTGATCAAGTTGCTTTAGAAATTGATAGAGAAACTCGTAAAATCATTGAAGAGTGTTATGAAAAAGCTAAAGAAATAATTGAAAATAATAAAGCTTTAGTAACTTTGCTTAGTGATGCTTTAATGAAATATGAAACATTAACTAAAGAACAAATCGAATACATTGTTGAAAATGGTGAT
The DNA here is from genome assembly GCA_947628365.1 of uncultured Bacilli bacterium. Lineage (GTDB taxonomy): Bacteria > Bacillota_I > Bacilli_A > RF39 > UBA660 > SIG200. The sequence continues at coordinate 15,923 of CANQZN010000008.1, forward strand.
ATCGATTTTGAAGGCAAAATTGAAGTTGATGAAACTTTAACAGATTTAAAAAATAAAGCTAAAGATTTAAAAATAAAAGGCTATTCTAAAATGAATAGAGAAGAATTAGAAGAAGCTATAAAGAAAGAGGAAGAATAATATGGAAGTATTAGAAACTATTTTATTAGTTGTTTCAGTATTATTAATTGCTATTGTATTACTTCAAAGTAATAAAGCAACTGATTCAGCTGGAATAATAACTGGTGCTAGTCAAGAATTATTTCAAAATATGAAAGAAAGAGGAGTTGAACTATTTATTAGTCGTTTAACCTTTGTTCTTGGTCTATTGTTTTTTGGAATATCTTTAGTATTGTTCTTAATGTAATATAGAAAATGTTGATAACCTCAAAGTTAACAACATTTTTTTGATAAAACTTGACACCCGGGGGGGGTAATATATAATAATCTTATAAAATAAAGGAGAGTTATTTTATGAGAGTTAATAACAAAAAATATTTATTGATAGTAATTTTGGTAGGAGTAATACTAACCGGCGTCGTAATATTTAGACCAAAAGAGAATATACAATTAGGAAATGTAATACTAAAACAAGAAGTAAATAACAAAACATTTGCCATGTATAAAGAAGATACTGAAAATAATTATGTACCATTTGAAGAAGCAGACTTTCCAAAAGGTTACTATTTAAATATAGAAAAATCAAAATGTATAGATAATAATGGTAATAAATTAGAAGGAGTACTCAGTTATGAAAATAATGAAGTTACCATAACAAGCGGGAATACAACATATTGTTATTTATATTTTGATAAAAGTGTAGGACTAAAAATAATTGAAAGCAATCCAGCTAATTTAAATGAAAATCAAGCTGGCATGTTTAGATATCAAGGAAGCAAAGATGTAGTAAATAATAATTATATTTGTTTTGGAACAAGTGATCAAAACACTTGTACAACTAATCCGGATAAATATATGTATCGGATTATTGGCATAGATGAACAAAGTTATGAATTAAAGTTAATAAAAGAGACGCCAATTAAAGAAATAAAAAATGATGAAGAAATTACAACTTTTCCATATCATCATAGTACTGATCAAAATGATTACATAAATTTTTCTTGGGATAAAAGTGATATTTATAAAAGATTAAATGGTAAAAGTGTGAATAATACTGAATATTCAAATATATTTATAGATAGTGAATATTATGATTATTTAGAAGATAAAAAATGGCAAGATATAATATCTCCTCATGAAATGTTAATTGGTACAGTTCATGAAAACTATATTGGTAATCCAGAACAAGCATATCAAATAGAACAAGGTAAAGGTCTTGTAAGATGGGCTGAACGAGAAGCATTTAAAAACTATATAACAGAAGAAATGAATTGCCATACTTATGATGTAGATGACAGAGTTGGTTGTGATTGTACAAAATATTGGAATACAAAAACAATTAGTAAAATATTTTTATATAATATAACTGATTATTATTATGCAATAAAAGAAAATGGATTAGATTGTATGCAAAATAGTTCTAGTAAAACAGATGAATGTTTTAACGGATGGATGCTTGATGCGCAACATTATTCTACATCAATGATATTTTTTGGCGCTGAATTTACTAATTTAGTTTATGATTCATTAAGCTATATGCCAAATCGGGGTTTAGGTGGCGTACATTGTTCTAATGATACAGAAATTAAGCCAGTATTTTATCTAATTAATACTATAAATTTGACTGGATATGGTACTATAGATACACCATATATAATAAATTAGTGTTGAAAACTATCAAGTTTTTAACATTTTTTTAAATAAAGATGTGTTTATTTAAAATCAAGTGTTATAATGTTATTGTGATAAATATGAATAATAAAGGTTTTACTTTAATTGAATTATTGGCAGTTGTTGCTATTTTAGGCTTAGTTGGAGTAGTTGTAACTATTAGTTTGTCTTCTTCATTAAAAAAAGTAGAAGAAGATAAATGCAACAATTTTGTTGAAGAAACAGAAGATGGTGCTTGTGTACTTGCTAATATAGTTGCTAATCGTACTAATTGTATAGGACCTCAATGTCCAGAAAAATTAATAGATCATGATTGCAAAAGACCTAATTGTACATTAACAATTAATGATTTAATTTTAAACGGCTACATAGATAGAGATACTAACCCTTGTGATAACGATTCAAGCATAGATAGAATAAAAAATAAAACCATAACAGTAACATGGGACAATTCAACTGGTGAGATGACATGTAAATATAATAGATAAGATGGTAAATAATATGAAAGATGAAATAATAGAGTTTTTAAAATTAGAAGATAAAGCTAAAACAATTGGTGAAATTGCTAATTTTTTGAGTGCTAAAAATATTAATATAGATAATTTAGAAGAAGAGGTAAATAAATTAGTTAGTGAAGGTATAGTTCATGAAACTAAAAAACATAAATTTATTTTAATGCAATTTTGTAAATCATTAAGAGTTGGTAAAATTGATGTAGCTAAAAATGGTTATGCCTTTTTAATTCAAGATAACTCACAAGATGATATTTTTATTGCTAAAGATAGTTTAAATGGGGCAATTGAAGGAGATACTGCTTTAGTAGATCTTTATCTAAGAAATGGTAAGATAGAAGGAAAAGTTTTAAAAATTTTAAATCGTTCTTTAAACAGAATAGTGGGTGAAATTTTATTTGTTAATAATATACCTACATTAATACTCGATGATAAAAAATTAAATATAGAGGTTAAACTTAATAATAATTATGCTAATTTAGTTGATGGCCATAAAGTTTTAGTAGAACTTACTGAACAAATTGATGATAAAACTTTTGAAGGTACAATTATAAAAGTTATTGGTCATAAAAATGATCCAGATATTGATATTTTAACAATTGCATATAAATATAATATTGAGTTAGAATTTAGTGAAGAAGTAAAAAAAGAATTACAAAATATTCCTGAACAAGTATTACCCAAAGATAAAGTTGGCAGAATTGATTTAACAAGTGAATGGATTTTTACAATAGATGGCGATGATACTAAAGATATAGATGATGCAATTGGTATTAAAAAGATAGATAATGGTTATGAATTAGGAGTCCATATTGCAGATGTTTCTTATTATGTTAGACCAAATACAGCATTATATAATTCAGCTTATGAAAGAGGAACATCTAGTTATTTAGCAGATAGAGTATTACCAATGTTACCTCATGAATTATCTAATGGTATATGTTCTTTAAACCCTAATGTGGAAAGACTTGCCATTAGTGTAGTTATGAAAATAGATAATAAAGGTGAAGTATTTGAATATGATATCTTTCCATCAGTAATTAAAAGTCGTAAACAAATGACTTATAAATGTGTTAATAAAATTTTAGAAGATGGAATTATTCCTGAAGGCTATGATGAATTTGCAAATACACTACTAGAAATGAATGAATTATCAAAAATTTTAAGTAAAAGATTAATTAGACATGGCTATATAGAGTTTGATATACCTGAAGCTAAAATTATTCAAGATGAGCATGGTAAATGTATAGATGTAGTAAAAAGAGAACAACATGAGGGTGAAAAATTAATTGAAAACTTTATGATATGTGCTAATGAAACAGTCGCAACTCATATTTATAATATGTCTCTTCCTTTTATTTATCGTATCCATGGTGAACCTAAGACAGAGAAAATTACTGACTTTTTGAATTTAATTAAAGCTTTAAATATAAATGTTAATACCAAAGGAATCACAACATCTAGTAAGGATATGCAAAATTTATTGGTAGAATTAAAAGATTATGATGAATCAGGTATTTTAGCTAGTATGCTTTTAAGAAGTATGCAAAAAGCTGTCTATAGTCCAAATAATATAGGTCACTTCGGCTTAGGCCTTAAGAATTATACCCATTTTACATCTCCTATTAGAAGATTTCCAGATACAACAGTTCATGAACTGTTAAGAACTTATCTTTTTAATAAAGAAATAAATAATGAAGTAGTTAATTATTATCAAAAATATCTAATTGAGGTTTCTGAGCATTCTAGTGAAAGAGAACAAGCCGCTGTTGATGCTGAAAGAGAAGTAGTCGATATGAAAATGGCTGAATATATGGAAAGTCATATCAATGAAGAATATGAAGGGGTAATAACAACCGTTACCAACTTTGGATTCTTTGTAGAGCTTCCTAATTTAATTGAAGGTTTAGTTCATATTTCTACTTTAAATGGTAATTATAATTATGTTCCTGATTTACTCGCATTAGTAGGTAGTGATAAAAAGAAAATGTATCGTATTGGTGATAAAGTAAAGATTAAAGTAGTAAATGCGAATAAAGAAAGTAGATTAATAGATTTTGAGGTTATAGATGGAAATAATAAATAAGAAAGCAAAATTTGATTATTTTATTGAAAGTGAAATAGAAGCGGGAATTGTTTTACAAGGAACAGAGATTAAATCTTTAAAAAAAGGATCTGCTGATTTAAAAGATACGTATGTAAGAATAAAAAATAATGAAGCCTTTATTATCAATATGTATATTGCTAAATATGAAGAAGGTAATATTTTTAATCATGATGAAAGAAGAGAAAGAAAATTATTACTTCATAAAAAGGAAATTATTAAGTTAAAAGAAATGGCTAGTATAGAAGGTTATACATTAATTCCTATACGTTGCTATTTAAAAGAAAATCATGTTAAAATAAGTATAGGTATCTGTAAAGGTAAACATAATTATGATAAAAGAAATGCCATTAAGGAAAAAGATATTAAAAGAATTGAAGGATAATTCATAAATAAAGAAAAAATAAATATAATTTGATAGGAGGATATATGGGAAATTTAATTGAATTTGTCGGAAACAATTATGTTTGGTTTTTAACAATTACTATTCTTTTATTATTTGCACTTATTGGTTACATTTATGATAGTAAAAGAAATAAAAATGATTTATTTAAAAAAGCTGAAAATGAAATCGATGAAGAGTCTTTACAAAATATTGTTATTCCAGAAGGAAAGAGTCTTACTGATATGGTATCTAAATCAAAAAATATTAATGCGGAAACTAAAAGTGTTGAATTAATAGATAATACAATTCTTAATACTACAGAAGAAGTTACTCCAAATAATCAAGATAATCAAGAACAATAAGAAATTTTTAAAATACAAGATAAAGCCTATAAGGGCTTTTTATTTTATAAAAAGTTTGTTATAATTATAAAGCAATGCTAAAAGGAGTGTAGATATGAATTTATCGGTAATATGGTCAATAGTTACTAAAATTATTGATATAGGTATTGTTTGGTTAGCATTTTATTATATTTTAAAAAATGTTAAAAATAATATAAAAATGGTTTTAATTGTTAAAGGTGTTATTATCATATTGTTAGTAAAAATATTAAGTGATATTTTAAACTTATACACTGTTGGTGTTTTACTTCAATATATAGTTTCATGGGGACCACTAGCAATTATAGTAATATTTCAACCAGAAATTAGAAGTGTGTTAGAGTCTTTAGGAAGAACGCAATTATTAGGAAGACATAAAATACTTACTGTTGATGAACGAGAAAAAGTTGTTTTTGAAATCATGAAATCTATTGAATACTTTAAGAAAAATAGAATTGGTGCCCTACTTGTAATAGAAAGAGAAATATCTCTCCAAGAATATATCAAAAATTCAACAAAAGTTTATGCTGATTTAACTGATGATTTATTAGAAACAATATTTTTCCCAAATTCACCAATGCATGATGGTGGTGTAATTATTCAAGGCGATAGAATTACTTGTGCTGGAGCAGTATTTAAAACTAGTATGAATCCATCTATTTCTAAAAGACTTGGAACTCGTCATAGAGCTGCTTTAGGTATAGCTGAAGAAAGTGATGCCATTGCTTTAATAGTATCTGAAGAAAATGGCCGTATTTCAATAGCATGTAATAATGAATTATTCTATAATTTAACATTAGATGAATTTAGAATGAAATTAATTGAAGAATTAAGTCCAAAAACTGAAGTATTCTTTGAAGCCGAGGAAAAAGAAGGCGGTGACGATAATGAGTAAATTTTTTAAGAAAATTGGAAAAATAATTGTTGCCATTACCGATGCTTTTCTAAAAACAATTGATAAGTATATAATTATGCCAATTAGTAGATTAGTATATAATTTTTCAAAATCAACTAATTCCAATAATACTGGTTTAAATAAATTACTTAATAGACCACAATTTTTAATTATTCTGGCTTTAATATTTTCTATAATATGCTTTTTACTAATCGATAATAAAGTTATAAGTTTAGTTAATAATGAAGCTGAAGTTATTAAAAATGTTCCTGTTAATCTAGTTTATAATGAAGAAGCCTTTGCGGTAGAAAATGTACCTGAGAGTGTTGATGTAATTCTTGCTGGTAATAAAACAGATATTTATTTAGCTAAACAACTAGGAGAATTTGAAGTAGAACTTAACTTAACTAAATATACTAAAGCTGGTACTTATAAAGTTTATTTTACCTCTAAAGAATCAATAGATTCAGTTGATTATATCATTTCACCTTCATATTTAATTATTACTTTAAAAGATAAAGTTAGCGAAGTTTTACCAGTTGATTATGATATAGTTGGTACTGATAAACTTGATGCTAAATTAAGTGTATCTAATGTTACTTTAGATAGTAGTGAGGTTATTGTTAAAGGTAGTCAAGATCGTATTGATGAAATATCATCTATTAAAGCTTTAGTATCTGTTGCTGATGAAAGCTTTACTGAAGCAGGTACTTATGAACTTACAAATATACCTTTAGTAGCATATAACAAAGAAGGTCAAATAATAGAGAATGTTGAAATATTCCCAAATACTTTAACTGGTACAGTAGTACTAAAAAGTTATAAAGCAACAGTTCCATTATCAATATTAACTACTGGTAATTTAATTAATGGTAAAGCCATTGCATCAATTACAATAAATAATAACCCAAGCGTTTCATTAGATATATATGGTGAAGAAAATGATATTAAAAATATTTCTTCTGTACCTGTAACAATTAATGTTGATGGTTTAGGTTCAGAATCTGTTAAAAATTATACTGTAGTGATTAAAAAGCCAAATGGTGTTAGATATGCTAGTTTAAAAAATGCAACTATTACAGTAACATTTGGTAATGAAGAACAAAAAACTATTGATGTTAAAGATATAAGTAATCGTAACTTAGCAGATGGTTATAGTGCTAATATTATTTCTTCAAGAGATACTCAAGTTCAAGTTAAAGGTGTATTATCAAATATTAGTAATATATCTGCAAATGATATTAATGCTTATGTTGATTTAGCGGGTCTTGGTGAAGGAACTCATGAAGTACAAGTTAAAATTGATAATAATAACCCATTAATTAAGTTTGTAGTTACTAAAACAATTCAAGTTAGAATTACTAAGAATTAGGAGATTAAGTTCTTCTAATTTTTTTAATATAAAATGTATAAGTAAATAAAAAAAGCAATATAATTATAGTGAAATTATAACTCTTTTACACAAATTTGACATTTTAAATGATTTTTGCTATAATTTCTTATGTGGTGCATTATTCTAGTCACCAATATTGTTTGAGGGTAGGGCTAAAAATCTACCAATAGAAACGGACACTTTATGTATTTGCTTTTTCCGCCCAGGTTAGGGTGAATATATAATTTTAAGTTTAAGGAAACAGTATAATGGCATATATTTTAAATTCCTTTTACTAAGTCGTATTGATAAATTTCTTGCCGTGAGTGGTAGTGTGGAATATTAAATTAAAACATGAATAATTGTTAAAAATAATTGAAATCACTATTGCAAAAGCGGATAAGAACAGTCTCTTGGTGTTTGAGAAAATCTCTAGAATGTATGTATTATAAGTATTAGGGTATGGATTAAGTGGCAATCGAGTAATTAAAATGGCGACATTTAATTATTTCCTTTAAAGAGAAATCGCTAACGGGTAACTTTTAGTAGGAAATAGAGAAATTCAACTCGACCTAAACCATAAAATTGATTTATAATATACCATATTTTTTTTATTTTAAGGGGTTATATGAAAGATAATTGGACTTTAAAAGTATTTATTTTAACATTTATTATGGCTACTTTATTTAGTTTTATTACTAACTATTTAGGCAAGTTTAATAATGTTATTTTAATTTTATGTATACTTATTGTTATATTAATAGGTATTATATTTGATATTATTGGTACATCTGTTTTAAGTTGTGATATAGATATATTGCACTCTAAGGCTAGTCAAAAGTTAAAGGGTGCTAAACAAGCAATTAAACTTGTTAAAAATGCTAGTCAAGTTTCTAGTTTTTGTAATGATGTAATTGGTGATATTTGTGGTATTATCAGTGGATCTTTAATAGCTATTTTAGTTATAAATTTATTTACTACTAATATATCTCTATTTAATGTTTTAGGAGCATCTTTACTTTCATCTTTAACTGTGGGTGGTAAAGCGTTAGGTAAAAAAATAGCAATTAAAAATAGTAATGATATTGTATATGTTGTTGGAAAATTGTTGGCAATTTTTTCTAAATAATAAAGTTTTAAAAAATGTTGAAAGTTAACAACATTTTTTCTTTTGTAACTTGACACCGGGGGGGGTAATATATAATTATCTTATAAAATAAAGGAATGATATTTTATGAGAATAATTAACAAGAAACATTTATTAATAATACTTTTGATGGGAGTAATCATAACTGGTGTCATAATATTTAAACCAAAAGAAAATGTTAAGTTAGATAATGTAATATTGAAACAAAAAGTAAATAATAAAACATTTGCCATGTATACTGAAACAGATGATGGATATAAAGAATACAATAATAATAAATTTCCAGATATGTATGTACTTAATATAGAAAAATCAAAATGTATAGATAATAATGGAAGTGAAATAAAAGATGCACTTAGTTACGAGAATGATAAAGTAGTGTTAAAAAGTAATAGAAGTATTTATTGTTATTTATATTTTGATAAGAGCTTAGGAGAAGAAATAAAAGAGCAAAATCCAGATGGTTTAAAGACAGAAAAAGTGCGAGGAGCCATGTATCGTTTCCAAGGGCAAGCAAAAGATGAAAGTGGAAATGAAATTGTTGATAATTATATATGTTTTGGAACAAGTGATAAAGACTTATGTACAACTACTCCAGATAAATATATGTATCGAATAATAGGAATAGAAGCATCAACTGGAAGAATAAAAGTAATAAAGAAAGAAGCTTTAGATGAAAAAATTAAGTGGTGGGATAATTATAATGATAATATAGAATTTCCAGAAAGTAAAATATATGAAGCAATAAGCGGAGATAAATTTTTAAAAAATAAAGAATATGTTCCGGATGTTTGGGAAGAAAAGATAGCATATAATATATGGACATATGGAGATATGTTAAGCAGAGACACAATGGGAGGTAATCAAATAGGTGAAAAAATATATTTAATTGAAACAGGTAAGGCGGAAACAATATGGAGTATTTTAACAAATGAATACAACGTAAATGCTCAATCTTATATAGAAACAAATGAGGATTCACCATATTATAATCAAAAAGTATATTATACAAATATAAGTGGGTATTGGACAAAATCATTTGAGGGAAAAGTAAGTTTAATGTATATAAGCGATTATTATTTTTCAGTAAGTGATAATGCAATTTGTGACCCTTTAGATAGTAATTATACAATATGTAAAATCGGCTGGATGCATTTATCACAAAATGATACTGGTGCACCAAGTGAACATGAGTGGACTATGTCGCGTCATGGCTGGCATGTAGAAAATGATCAAGGATGGTTGACAGCCCACCCAATAGATTTTGATAGCGGAGCTGTTGGTAGGTGGGCAACGACACACACTCTCTCTGTGCGTCCTGTATTCTATATAAACGCATCTGAAAAATTATTAAATGAAAATGCAACTGGAACAATAAATGATCCCTTTATCATAAAATAAAAAAAATAGCCATTTTTTGACAATGACTATTTTTTATCGCTACATTCGAAATGATTAAAGAATATTCCAATATTGATTAATCCACATATTCCAACAATAGCATATACAATTTTTGGTAACATAGATTCAACTCCAAATAGAGCTTCAACTAGATTAAAATCAAAGAAACCTATTAATCCCCAATTTATGGCACCAATAACTGTAAATATTAATGTCGTTTTTTGAAATGTTTCCATCTACTCACTCACCTTTATTAGTAGTATGTCTGAAATTCTTTTAATTATACATGAATATTTCAATATTTAAGAAATATACTTAATTAGAAAAGGAAAGTGGTAATTTGAAAAAAATAGCAGTACTCTTAAGTTTAGTTTTATTAATGTGTGGGTGTGGAAAAGAAAATCCGGATAATGTTTTAAAAGATTTTAAGAGTAATATCCAAAATTCTAAATCTTATAAAGTAACTGGTAATATGGAAATTAGTAATGATGAAGAAACATTTACCTATAGTTTAGAAAGTTATTACTTAAAAGATAAATACTATAAAGTAGTATTAGTAAATCAAACTAATAATCATGAACAAATTATTTTAAAGAATAATAATGATATATATGTTATTACACCAGCATTAAATAAAAGCTTTAAATTCCAAAGTGAGTGGCCAAATAATTCTAGTCAAGCCTATTTATTAGGAAGTATTGTTAATGATATTGAAAAAGATCCAAATGTAGAAGTAACTGAAAAAGATGATGGTCATATTATCAAAACAGTAGTTAATTATCCAAATAATAATGAACTTAAATATCAAAAAATATATTTAGATAATAAAAATAATATTGAAAAAGTAGAAGTATTTAATGAAAATGATATAGTTAAAATTAAAGTAACTTTTGATAAAGTTGATTTAAAAGCCGGTTTAAAAGAAAAAGATTTTGCCTTAGAAGATTATATTAAAGAAGAAGAGCCAAAAGTAGAAGAAAATAAAGAAAATACGCAATGTAATGAAGGCGAAGAGTGTGAAAATAAGGGAGAAAATACTGAAGAAAATAAAACTAGTAAAACAGCCAATATTGAAAATATAATTTATCCATTATATATACCTAGTAATACTTTCTTAACTAGTTCTGAAAAAGTAGAAACATCTGTAGGTAATAGAGTTATTTTAACATTTAGTGGTGAAAAAAACTTTGTTCTAATTGAAGAAGTATCTTTAGTTAATGATAGTATGGAAATTGTTCCAGTATATGGAGAACCATTACTATTAAGCGAATCTATTGGGGCTTTAAGTGCAAATAGTTTAAGTTGGGATGTTAATAATATATCTTATTATTTAGCAAGTACTGATCTAACTGTTCAAGAAATGCAAACTATAGCTAATTCACTTGGAAACTCAACAATTGTTAGTAATACAAAATAAGTAGTCTAAATCATATAGAAAAACTATATGATTTTTTCTTGAAATAATTGCTTTTACATAGAGATTTCGGTATAATTAAGGTTGAGAGAGGTTTTATATGGCAAAGAAAGATAAAAAATTAAAAGAAAATCCACTTATCAAAAGTAGTAAAGAAAATAAAAAATTGAAGAAAATAAAAGTTAATAATATAAGTGCAGATGAAGATGAAAATGATGTTAAAAAATTCATTATTATAGTTCTAGTTATTGCTTTAGTAGTAGGAGTTATTTATTTTTTCACCGAAAAATTTAAAAAGAATCCGACAGATACGCAAGAAAATGAAACAGTAGCAGGACAAATTAATTATGATAAAGTAGTAATTGGCACCCTTTTAAATCGTCCAGAAGGTAATTATTATGTCTTAATTTATAGTAGCGAAGATGATAACGCAATGAAATACTCAACAATGGTATCTAAATATACGCAAAAAAGTACTGAAGATGCAATGATAAGATTATATTATTGTGATTTAGCTAATACTTTAAATAAAGCATATTATAATGTTAATGGAGATAATAAGAGTAATCCAAAAGCTAAAACCATCAAAGAGTTAGATTTAGGAGATTTAACATTAATTAGAGTTAAAAATGGAAAGATAGTAGAGTATATAGAAGATTACACAACTATACAAAATAAATTAAAGTAAGCCGTAATTGGCTTTCTTTTTTTATTTAGCCATGGTAAAATTAAAATAATAGGACGTGATTTTAATGAAAAAACCTAATGGATTTGGTTTAGTAGCGGTAATAATAATAATGATTATAACATCTGTTGTAGCTAGTATAACAACTGGTGTTATCATGCAAAATAGTAAAAATGTAAAATATACTAATATAACAGATGATAATGAATTAAATGAATTTATCAATGTATATGATACAATTTTATCTAAATATTATGATGAAGTAGATAAAGAAGGTATGTTAAATGCTGCTGAAGAAGGTATGCTTAATTATTTAGGCGATAAATATACAACTTATTTAGATGATACTGAATATCAAGATATTTTAGATGAACTATCTGCAACTTATAGTGGTATTGGTATTGAATTAAGTGGTAATATTGTTGTAGGAGTAACTAGTGGATCTCCAGCCGAAAAAGTAGGTATTTTAGTTGGCGATAGAATAACTACAATTGATGGCATTGATGTATCACAATATAATGGTAATATTAGTGATATGGTTAAAAATAATAAAAAAAGTACTGTTTCAATTCAAGTATCAAGGAATGATGAGTTATTAACATTTAATGATATTAAAAAAGAACAATTAATTAATAAAACAATTAGTTATAAGATGCTTAATGATAGCACAATAGGATATCTTTATATATCTAAATTTTCTGAAGGGCTAGATAGTCAAGTAGATAACGCTTTAAAAGATTTAGAAAATAGAGGTATGACTTCCCTTATAATTGATGTTCGTGATAATGTTGGTGGTTTTTTAACTTCTGCTGAAGATACAGCATCTCTATTTTTAGAAAAGGGTAAGATAATTTATTCTTTACAAACAAGTGATAATAATTTAACTTATAAAGATAAAACTAATGAAAAAAAGACTTATCCAATTATAGTTTTAATCAATAATGCATCTGCTTCTGCGGCAGAGATTTTAGCTGCTGCCCTAAAAGATAGTTATGGCGCAACTTTAGTCGGAGTTAAAACATATGGTAAAGGTAAAGTCCAAAAAGTTATGAAACTAGAAAATGGTGATTCAGTTAAATATACCTCTGCTAAATGGTTAACCCCAAATGGTGTTTGCATTGATGGTGTAGGTATTTCTCCAGATTATTATGTTGAATATACTTATGAATCAGGTGTTGATGATCAACTTAATAAAGCTATTGAATTATTAAATGGCGCAAATTAGTTTAAAACATTAAAATAAGAGGGTTATATTATGGATGATAAAGAGATAGTAATAGGCGAAAAATTTCAGACCCATTGTTATAAACATAATGGTAAAATACATAGAATTTGGAAAGAATCAATGGTTATTGATAATACCAAAGAATATTTAGTATGTGGTAATTATAAAACGCAAGTTATTGAAGATGATGGCCGTAGTCATTATACAAAAGAACCAGCCATTGTGTTCTTTTACAAAAATAATTGGTTTAATATAGTCGCCCAATTTAAAGAGTTTGGTTTATTCTATTATTGTAATATAGCATCACCTTACTTAATTGATGATAATACTATTAAATATATTGATTATGATTTAGATTTAAGAGTATTTCCTGATGGGGGATATCGTATTTTAGATAAAAATGAATATAAATATCATAAAAGAATTATGAATTATTCAAATGATTTAGATTTAATTATTAATAAAGAATTAGAAGCTCTAATAAAAATGAAAAATAATAATGAAGGAACATTTGATAAAAATATAGTTAATGAATATTTTGAAAAATATAAAAAGTTAAAAGATAACAATTAATTAGCATTTTTGTTATTTTTTTTCATATAAATATTAGTGTAATGTATTAATTTTAGCCCTAAATTAGGGAATTTCGACAAAAAATGCAAAAAAATTCAAAAAAAGTGATTTTTTTGTTGACATTTAATTTTCAATTTGATATATTACTAGTGCACAGCGAAAAAGAGTGCGAAAATGATCTTTGAAAACTAAGTAAAAAGTCAATTTTGAGTAGCTTAGGAAACAAACAAAAATATAAAGAATTATGAAAATAAATCTTTTTTATTGAGAGTTTGATCCTGGCTCAGGATGAACGCTGGCGGCATGCCTAAGACATGCAAGTCG
>CANQZN010000009.1 GCA_947628365.1 uncultured Bacilli bacterium
GTAATATATAATTATCTTATAAAATAGAAAGAAGATATTTTATGAGAATAATTAACAAGAAATATTTATTAGTAATAATTTTGGTTGGAATACTCTTAACCTGTGTTATGGTTTTGAAACCTAAAAAAGAAGTAAAATTAGATAATGTAATACTAAAACAAGAGGTAAATAATAAAACATTTGCAATGTATAAAGAAGAAAGTGAAAATAATTATGTAAAAGTAGAAGAAAATAAATTTCCAGATATGTATGTATTAAATGTACAGAGGAGTAAATGTATAGATAATAACGGAAATGAGTTAAAAGATGTATTAAGCTATGAAAATGATAAAGTAACAATAACAAGTAGCAATACAACATATTGTTATTTATATTTTGACAAGAGCTTAGGAGAAGAAATAAAAGAGCAAAGTCCATCTGGTTTAAAGACAGATCAAATAAGAGGAGCAATGTATAGATACCAAGGCCAAGCAACAGATACAATAAATAATTATATATGTTTTGGGACAAGTGATGAGAGTACATGTATAACTAATCCAGATAAATATATGTATAGAATAATAGGAATAGAAGCATCTACAGGAAGAGTCAAAGTAATCAAGAAAGAAGCATTAGAACAAACATATCAATGGCATAATATTGATCATGAAGACATAGAATTTCCCAAAAGTAATATTTATAAAGAAATAAGTGGAAATGGTTTTTTAGAAAATTCAACATACATACCAGAAGATTGGAAAGGAAAAATATCTGATAATACATGGATATATGGAGATATGTTTAGTGCTGATTCGTTAGGATCAAGTCAAACCGGAGAGGAATTGTACAAAACTGAAACAGGTAAAAAAGAAACTCAATGGTATAATTGGGCAGATAAAGATACGCCAGATGCAAAATCAACAAAAGTAGACTATGAATCATCTGAACATAATGGAGAAACAATATATTATACATACGAGAAAGGAAAATGGATAGCTACATTTAACGGAAAAGTAAGCTTAATGTACCTTCATGATTATTATTACTCAGTAAGTGATGAAGCAAACTGTTCCTCTAAAGATGTTTCTGAAAAATGTAAAACAGGCTGGATGTATTTATCAAATAATGATAATTCTGCCCTAAATACTTACGAATGGACAATGTCGCGTGCAGGCTACCATTTAACTGGTGCTTTCGGTGGGTTCGTAGTAGATAATGAAGGACGTGTTACGAACCCAGCGCTACAGCTTTTTGGTTCTGTGCGTCCAGTTTTCTATATTAATGCAGCCGAAACTTTAAAAGATGGGATAGGTACTAAAGATAATCCCTTTATTATTGAAACTTCTAATTAATTTAGAAGTTTTTATATTGAATAAAGAAAATAATTAGATTAAAATTAATATATAAAGAAAGAGGATAAGTTATGGATTTATTTGTACCTGATATGTATATGCAAAGTATCTATACTATAAATTATAAAAAATTAAAAAAAAGAGGAATTAAATGTTTATTATTTGATTTAAATAATACAATAGCTAGTTATGAAGAAGATTATCCTGATAATAATTTAAGAGAATTAATGTTTGAACTTGAAAAAGATTTTAAAGTTATTATTGTATCCAATAGTGGTAAAAATCGTCTTCGTCCTTTTAAAGAAAAGTTAAATCTAGATACATCTTATCGTTCAAATAAACCATTTAGTAAAAAATTTAAAAAGATAATGAATTTATATGGTTTTAGGGATACAGAAATTGCTATGATTGGGGACTCTTTATTTTTTGATATTTATGGAGGAAATAAGATGAATTTTACTACCATTTTAGTTAATTCTAAAAGTACAGAAGAACCATTTTATATGTCTATCATAAGACATTATGAAAATAAAGTGATAAAAAAACTTAATAAAAGGGGTTATGAGTTAGTTAAGGGAAAATATCATGAGTAAATGTTTAGGTTGCGGTATAACTTTACAAAATGAAAATAAAGAAAAAGTAGGTTATACTAAAAATTTAGATAATAAATATTGTGAAAGATGTTTTCGTACTATTCATTATAATGAATACAAAAAAGTAGATAATATAAATAATGAAGATATAATAAAAAGAATAAATAAATTAAATATGTTTACAATATTTATTACTGATTTATTAAGTATTAATCAAAAATTAATTGATAACTTTAAAAGTATTACTAATGATAAAGTTTTAGTAGTAAATAAGTGTGATATAATACCTGATAATTTAAAATTAGAACATCTTGAAGAGAATATAAAAACAAGTTTTAATTTAAAAGATAATGTATTTTTTATTAGTAGTAAAAAGAATTTATATTTAGATAGAATAGTAAATATCATTGAACTTCATGAAAAAGTTGTTTTTTGTGGAGAAACATCAAGTGGTAAATCTACCTTAATAAATAAATTATTAGATACTAATTTAACTACTAGTAAATATAGTAATACAACTCTGGATTTTATTAAGTTAAAAATGGGAGAATTTTTAATTTATGATACTCCTGGTTTAATTATTAATGAAAATAAAATGAATATTGATAAAATTAATGTTTGGACAAAGCATCTTAGTGAAGATTATGTTTTAGAAATCAATGATCTTAAATTAAAAGGTAATGGTTATATTACTTGCTTTTTAGATAGTAATGTAAAAGTTAATAGTAAGAAAGATAATACTTTATTTGAATATAATAAAGTTATTAAAAATAATAGTGATATAGAATTAGAAAATGGTTTTATATTTTGTAAAAATGAAATAGAAATAAAAAGTAATAAACCATTAAGTGTAAGATGTTCCATTATAGGTAAGTAGTTAGAGGTTTATATGAGTGTTATTAAAGTAATGAGTGAAAATTTAGCAAATAAAATAGCGGCAGGTGAAGTAGTTGAAAAGTGTGCATCAGTTGTTAAAGAGTTAGTGGAAAATAGTATAGATGCCCATGCTAATAATATTAAAATAAATGTTAAAAAAGGTGGTTTAGATGAAATCACTGTTATTGATAATGGGATGGGTATGGATGAAGAAGATGCTAAACTAGCATTTCAAAGACATGCGACTAGTAAAATATATAAAGATGATGATTTATTTTTTATTAATACTTTAGGTTTTAGAGGAGAAGCTCTACCATCTATTGCCAGTGTTTCAGAAGTAGAAATGGAAACTTGTAAAAATGAAGTTGGTACATATATTCATATAAAGGGTGGAGAGGTTTTAGAAAAAAGTTTAAGTGATGCAAGAATTGGCACAAAAATAACGATAACTAATTTATTTTATAATACTCCCGCTCGTCTTAAATATTTAAAAAGTGAACAAACAGAACTATCTAATATTACGTCTTACATTGAAAGATTAGCATTATCCCACCCTCATATTTCATTTACTTTAACTAATAATGATAATGTTGTAGTTAAAACTAGTGGTAGTAATAATCTACTTAAATGTATCCATGAGATATATGGCTTAAATATTTCCTCTAAAATGTTAGAAATAAAAGCTTTAAATGATGACTTTGAAATAAGTGGTTATATATCTAAACCAGAAATATTAAAATCTAATCGTTATCATTTAATCACCTTTATTAATGGAAGAGTAGTTAGAAATAATGATATAAATAAAGCAATTAATGATGCTTATTATACTTATAAACCAGATGGTAAATATCCAGTCGTAGTTATTAATATTGAAGTAGATCCAACTATGGTTGATGTCAATATTCATCCAACTAAACAAGATGTTAAGTTAAGTAAAATGGATTCATTATATAATTTGTTATATGAAACAATTAAAAATACTTTATATGAAAGCCTATTAATACCAGATGCCATACCTAAAGAGGAAAGTGAAGAAGTAAAAAGTAGTTTTATTCCTCTAACTGATTATGAAAAAATAGAGGGAGTACAAACAACATTTGATTTAGGAGAAGTAAAACAAGAAGAAGTTGTTAAAAATCCTGAGTTTAAAAGTTTAGTTTTATATCCAGTTGGTTTATGCTTAGGTACTTATATAGTTTGTGAAAATGATGAGGGTATTTATTTACTTGATCAACATGCTGCCCAAGAGAGAGTTAATTATGAACATTATTTAGAAAATTTAAAAAATGATAAAATTACAATAACTGATTTACTCGTACCTATTAATATTGAAATGAGTCAAAGTGAATATATTGAATTTATGAACCATCATGAAGTATTTGATAATATGGGCTTTAAATGGGATGAATTTGGTATTAATACTATTTGTATTAAAAGTCATCCAACTTGGCTTAAAACTGGTTATGAAGAAGAATCTATTAGAAAGATTATTGATTTAATAATATCTATGCAAGGAGATTTTGATGTCATTAGATTTAGAGAAAGTGTTGCAATAACACTGGCATGTAAAATGGCTATAAAAGCTAATGAACATATTTCCATGTTAGAAATAGAGGGGTTACTTAAGAATTTAGTTAAATGTGATAACCCTTATAATTGTCCTCATGGAAGACCAACAATTATTAAATTTAGTATCTATGATTTAGAAAAAATGTTTAAAAGAGCAATAAATTAATTGCTTTTTTCTATATAAAACATTTCTAAAAAGAGGATAAATATGCTACAATTATATTGGTGATAATCATGCCTGAAATTGCAGAAGTAGAAACAGTTAGAAATACATTAAAAATGCGAATTCTAAATAAAAAAATAGTAAATGTTAATATTATTTATCCAAATATAATTGAAAGTGATAAAGATGAATTTAAAAAAGTGTTAATAGGTAATGAATTTGTTGATATTTTAAGAAAAGGTAAATGGTTAATTTTTGAATTACATAATCATTATTTACTATCTCATTTAAGAATGGAAGGTAAATATTTTATTAAAGATTCTAGTGAAGAAATAGTAAAACATGAACATATTATTATTAGTTTTAATGATAATACTGATTTAAGATATCATGATACGAGAAAATTTGGCCGTATGAAACTAATTAAAAAAGAAGATTTAGCTAGTACTAAAGAAATTCAAAAACAAGGCTTAGAGCCAATGGATAAAGAATTAACTAAAGAATATTTACATGAAAAATTTATGGGTAAAAGAGGACCAATTAAAACTACTTTATTAGACCAAGAAATAATTAGTGGTCTAGGTAATATCTATGCTGATGAAGTTTTATTTGCATCTAATATCCATCCTTTAAGAGATACATCATCAATAACTATCCATGAGTGTCAAAAAATTATAGATTCTTCTAAAAAGATTATAGAAAAAGCCATTGAAATGGGTGGTACTACTATTAAAAGTTATACCTCTAGTTTAGGAGTTATTGGTCATTATCAAGACTACTTAAAGGTGCATAAAAAAGAAGGACAATCTTGTCCTATCTGTGGCACTATAATTAAAAGAATAAAAGTTGGCGGCAGAAGTACTTATTATTGTGAGAAATGTCAAAAATAAATGAAAGGCTACTATGGATAAAATAATCAAACAAGTTTTACAAAAAATAGAAGATAAAGGTTTTGAAGCATATTTAGTTGGTGGTTTTGTTAGAGATTATCTTTTAGGTATTAAATCTTTAGATATTGATATTTGTACTAATGCTTTACCTAAAGATTTAATGCAAATATTTCCAAACTTTACTAGTAGAAATAACTATGGTGGTTTTAATATTCAACTAAAAAAATATAATATTGATATTACTACTTATAGAGAAGAAGTTAAATATGATAAAAGAAAACCAATTGAAATAAATTATATTAATAGTTTAGAAAAAGATATTAAAAGAAGAGACTTTACTATTAATTCTATTTGTATGGATAAAAATGAAAAAATAATTGATTTATTAGAGGGTGTAAATGATCTTACTAATCATAAAGTTAAAATGATTGGTAATCTTGATGAAAGATTAAAAGAAGATCCTTTAAGAATATTAAGAGCTATTCGCTTCTCTTGTATCTTAAATTTTGAAATAGACCAAGAATTATATGAAGCAATTAAAAGAAATTATAAGTTAGTTAGTACTTTATCTGAAGTAAGAATTAAACAAGAATTAAATAAAATTCTTTTAAATAAAAATTTTAAAAAAGGTTTAAGTTTATTAAGTGAAACTAAAATAGCGGATTTATTAGATTTACATTATGAAGATATAACTTATGTTAGTGATATCTGTGGGATGTGGTCTCAAATTGAAACAGGTAAAAATTATGCGTTTACAAAACAAGAAATTAGAAATATAATAAACATTAGACAAATAGTTAAAGAAGGTATTATTAATAATCAAACATTATTTAAATATGGCTTATATAATTCATTAGTATCAGCTGAACTATTAAATATTAATTCTAGTATTGTTAATAAATTATATAATAAATTACCAATAAAAAATATAGATGACTTAGCCATAACTAATGAAGAAATAATGGATGTATTAAATATAGAACCATCTAGTTATTTAAAAGAAATAAATAAAGAATTAATAGATTTAATTTTAGATAATAAATTAAAAAATAATAAGAAGAGTATAATAAATTATTTAAAAACAAAATAAGGAGGATAAATATGAGTAATAATAAAAAGTTTGTAGTAGAAGCTAATTTTATTAGAGAAGCTTGTAATCTTAATTTATCCCTTATGGAATTTTTATTATTACTTTATTTTGAAAATGCTGATGATCCTACCTTTGATTTAGATATTATCTCTAAAAAATTAAAAGTTAATAAAGAAGATTTATTAAATGCTTTTAATAGTTTACTCCAAAAGAAAGTTATTAGTTTAGTTAGTGAAAAAAATGAATTAGGTAAAATATGCGATAAAATATCTTTAGATGGTTTTTATCAAAATTTAACTGATGCTAAAAAAAAGGAAGAGAATAAAAAAGTTAAAGATGATATTTTTACTAAATTTGAAAAAGAATTTAGAAGACCCCTTAATGGTACTGAATTTGAAGTAATTAAAGCTTGGCTTGAAAAAATGTATAATGAAGATTTAATTTTAAAAGCTTTAGAAGAAGCTGTTTATAATGGCGCGACTAGTATAAGATATATAGATACTATTTTATATGAATGGAATAAAAAAGGTTTTAAAACTAAAGAAGATGTTGAGAATTATTTTAAAAATAGATATGATAATAATAAAAAATTAGAAGAAACTAGTGTCTTTGACTATGATTGGTTAGATGATTATGATAAATAGTAAACTAATTATGGATAACTTAGATAAAGTTATACCAAATCCTAAATGTGAACTTATATATAATAAAGATTATGAACTTTTAATTGCAACAGTTTTATCTGCTCAATCAACAGATAAAAGAGTTAATATGGTTACAAAAGAATTGTTTAATAAATATGATCTTAATTCCTTAAAAGATATTGATTTAAAAACATTAGAAGATATAATTAGACCAGTAGGAACATACCAAAGAAAAGCTTATTATATTAAAGAAATAGCTATTAGATTAGTTAATGATTATAATGGTAAAGTACCAAATAATAGAGAATATTTAGAAAGTCTACCTGGAGTAGGAAGAAAAACCACTAATGTAGTTATCTCTAATCTTTTTGATGAACCAGCTTTTGCTGTTGATACCCATGTTGAAAGAGTATCAAAAAGATTAGGTATAGCTAAAGAAAAAGATGATGTTTTTACAATAGAAAAGAAGTTAATGAAGATATTTCCTAAAGATAAATGGAGTAGATTACATCACCAATTTGTTCTATTTGGAAGATATATTTGTAAAAGTAAAACTCCAAATTGTATTGATTGTCCCTTTAATACAATGTGTAAACATAAAAAAATCTAATGTTGTTATTTAAAACCTATTTATATTACAATTATTGTGGTGAAGTATATGAATAATAAATTAGGCACAATTATTTGTGAACTTAGAAAGAAGAAAGGCCTAACTCAAAAAGATTTAGCTGAAGCATTAAATGTTAGTGATAAAGCAGTATCTAGATGGGAAACTGGTAATAGTTATCCAGACTTAGATATGATTTTTGAAATTAGTAAGTATTTTAATGTAACTTTTTCTGATTTACTAAAAGCAAGAATATCTGAAGATAGTGAAGATGATGGTGTAGAAAAAGAAATAATTAACGAATTTAGTCAAATAAATAAGAAGAACGCTAAGAAAGTCAAAATAATTTTGTTAATAACTTTACTAGTTACTTTAGTATTAACAATCGTTATTATTTTTACCAATACTTATAATAGATTTAAAGTTTATAATGTCAATTTCGAAAATACTACTGATTTTTATAAAACAAATAGTGTTTATATTGAAACTAATATTAGAGATCTTTTTAATATTGGTAATATTAAACTAAAAAACTATAATATTAAAGATACTGACACAATATCTGTGAATTTGTATTATCTTGAAAATAATGAAGAAAAAACTATATATAATTATACCAATCTTGATAATATTTTTTTCTCAGACTCACAAAGTTACATTCCAATAGATAATTTAAGTAATTTCTTTGATAGATTATATTTAAAAGTTGTAATAATTAATAATAAAAATGAAATCATTGAATATAAAACTAAACTAAACTTTATGTTAAGTTTTTCTAATAATAAAAGTTTTGAACAAAATGAAATTAATGGTTTTAAAAGCAAGAAAAATGTTGATTCCGAAAATATTACTAAAATATTATTAAACAATGGTTTTATTAAAACTACTAATACATTTATTGTAAAAAATGATAAAAAATATCAAATTATTTATGATAATAGTCTTAATAAAATAATATATAGTTATTATAAAAATAATTTAAATTATAGATATACTTATGATCTGACAACTGAAATTTTAGAAGTTTTAGTATTTGATCAAAATAATACAGAAATTGAAAAATATAAATATGATAATGTTAATGGTAAGGTGTTAAATTGCATTACTGGTAGTTGCAATGACTTTGAAATGGCCATGAATTTGTTAAATAAAGATATCTTGTTTCTTTTTGAATAATTCTCATTTTGCGAGAATGACGATTCTCGTTAAAATAGGTTGAGATTTTCTCCTTATAACTTTAAAATGAAACTTGGAAAGGAGAAAAGAGGTTGAAAAATTGGAAGTTAAATTTATTCGTTATTACATTCATTGCATTCTTTCCGATGTTAACATATGCAGAACCTATTGTAAATAATAATGGCGTAGTTATAAGTGAAGAAGAATATGAAAATTTTCTAAAAGTTCATACTCCAGAATATATTATGACTATGACACAAGAAAAGTATGAAAAATTAAAAAGTTTTGATTTTAATAATATAAAGACTGATTCAATATATGTTAAAAGTACATATAATGATGCATTAAAATTAACAACTGAAGAAGAAATAACAGAAGAAGAATTTAATAATTTTGATATTATGCCAATGTTAAATAGTGATGGTGTTGCAGGAGAATCTGTAGCAAAAAGTTTATCAATGTATCTATTAGGTGGAGATTATTGGAATTTTGTTATTTTAGGAGCTGTCTGGAAAGGTATTCCTAAAGTGAGATCTTTTGATGTTATCGGTTTTTATGGCGATAGTTTAGAATTTAGAACGGGTTCCCAATCCGGAGAACAAACATACCTAGAAAATGACCAATATAAAACTATTTTCTATGAATGGGACAACAAAAATACCAAACGTTTAAATAATGGCTTTGGTATATCAATGAATATTGTTGATAATAATATTGAAGCGTTGCAATTGGAAGCGGAGTGTGATGTTACGCCCACAGCAAATCATGGATCTATATTTGGTTCGTATCAACATGCAGCGAGTAGTACAACACTAGCAAAATCGCAAAATTATACTATAGGTTTTGGTGGATTAGGAAATGTATTTATATTTCCAATTGAAATATCGGCACGTTATGATGGAATGTTTGGTCTAAGATTAGACTTTTAAAAAATTATAAGGAAATGAAAGTACAAACAATAGAAAACTAAAAAATAAAAAACTAAAAATTTAAAATTTAAAAATAAGACACACACATAGGTTTTATAACCATTTTCGGGCTATTTATGATTCTCGTGATAGCCCGAGTAATTAAAAAGCGAGAATCAAATCATCATTATGTTATTAAAAATAAACATAATGGATAAAAATTTATTTAGGGACGCGTAATCTTTATGATTACGCCTTTTTTTGGTATAAAGTTTTATTCATTAACATAGCATTAAGTAGAAAAAGGAGAGAAGTTATGGAAAACGAAAATATAATATCTTCGATAGCTAAAAGAGGAAATGGGGAAATATACTTAGGAGTAGTTGGGGCAGTTAGAACTGGTAAATCAACATTTATTAAAAGATTTATTGAGAATTTAGTGGTACCTAATATTACTGATGATTTTGAAAAGAAAAAATGTTTAGATGAAATTCCTCAAAGTGCCGAAGGTAAAACAATCATGACTACTGAACCTAAATTTGTTCCTTCTAATGGGGCTAATATTAAAGTGGATTCTTTTGAAACAAGTATTAAATTAGTCGATTGTGTAGGTTATGTAATACCTGGTTCTAATGGTTATGAAGATGAAGATGGAAATCCAAGAATGGTTAAGACACCTTGGTTTCCAGATGCAGTACCATTTATTGAAGCTGCAGAAATAGGTACGCAAAAAGTAATTAAAGATCATAGTACAATTGGTATTGTTGTCACAAGTGATGCATCTTTTGGAGAAATAAAACGTGAAAATTATGTTGAAGCTGAAGAGAAAATAGTTGGGGAATTAAAAGAAATTGGTAAACCTTTTATTGTTATTTTAAATACAGTTCATCCAACTAATAGTGAAACAGTAGAATTATCACGTTCTTTAAGTGAAGCCTATGATGTACCTGTCATGCCAATAAATGTTGAAGCAATGAATGAAAAAGAAATAATGAATATTTTAAAAGAAGCATTATATGAATTCCCAGTTATAGATATTTTAGTTAATATGCCAGAATGGGTACACGTCCTACCAAATAATAATGAAATAAAAATGCATTATTTAGATAAGATTAAAGAAAGTGTTATAAGTGTTAATAAAGTTAAAGATGTTGATTATATAATTAGTCACTTTGAAGATAGCCCTTATATTTCTAAATCATATATAAGTGAGCTAGATACTGCAACTGGTACTATTACAATAAACTTAGAGAGCCCTAATGAACTTTATAATGAAACATTAAAATCTTTAATGGGTGAATCAGCGACAACTAAAGCAGGACTTTTAAAAATATTTGCGACATATAAAGAAAGTCAAGAAGAAACATCACTACTTAGAAATGCTTTAAAACAAGCAAAGACTACAGGTTATGGTATAGTTTATCCAACCCTTAAAGATATGAAATTAGAAACACCAGAAATAGTTAAACAAGGAAGTAGATATGGTGTTAAGTTAAAAGCTTTAGCATCTTCTATTCACTTAATGAAAGTTGATGTTGAGTCAACATTTGAACCAATTATTGGTAGTGAATTACAAAGTAAAGAATTAATTAATTATTTAATGAAAGATTATGAAACAGACCCATCAAGTATATGGAAAAGTGAAATATTTGGTCGTAGTTTAGAAGTAATTGTTCAAGAAGGTATTCAAGCTAAACTTAATATGATGCCAGATAATACAAGATTTAAACTTTCTAATACAGTTACAAAAATTGTTAATAAAGGCTCAAATAATTTAATAGCAATAGTGCTTTAAAAAGAGAAAAAAATTCTCTTTTTTTTACAATTTTTTATAAAAATTGTAATTAAATAGTAAATAATCGCGATTTTTTATTGATTTTACGGCTATTTTTTGTTACTCTTATTATGTGAGGACAATAGGTCCTAACGAAGATAATGTTTATTTTAATGAGGAGGTAAGAAAACATGTCTAAAACAGAATTAGTAGAAATCATTGCTTCACAAGCTGGCTTAACAAAAGCTGATGCTACAAGAGCATTAGATGCTACATTAGAAGGAATTTCTAAAGGACTTAAAAAGGAAGGAAAAGTAACTTTAGTTGGATTTGGTACTTTTAGTGCTAAAAAAAGAGCTGCTAGAGAAGGAATTAATCCTTTAACTAAAGAACCATTAAAAATTCCTGCAAAAACTGTTGCTTCATTCAAAGCTGGAAGCAAATTAAAAGACGCTTTAAACTAATAGAAATATTTAGTTGATTAAAGTCTAGCGAAAGCTAGTCTTTTTTTGACATAAATTATCAATTGTTATTTGACTATCAAACACAAGTGTTGTAAAATTTAATTAACAATAGATAAGTTGTAATAAGACTTTAGAAATTGTTCATATTAATAAAAGGAGTAATGATATATGGATAACAATAAAGATAATAAGAAAAAGTTTGTCGTTATAATTGGTACACTTGCTATTTTGCTTTTATTAGTGGGAGCAACTTATGCTTATTTTGCTTTAAATGTAAATCAAGGCAATACTAAAACAAATATTAATGCCTCAACAACACCAGTTGATAATATTTCTTTGAAAAAGTCTGCAAGTGATTTACATATTACACTAAGACCTGATGATATGGCTTTAACTACAGTTGGTGATTATTATGCAGTAACTGAAGATGATAAGAACTATGATAAAGAAGAAAATATAGTATCTTTAGCAGAGTTAACTGCTAAAGGTGGTGCTAAAAACACTGCATATAATTGTGAAGTGAAAATTACAATATCAAAAAACACTGATGATACAATGACTAGCGTATTAAAAGATAAAGATGCTGAAGTTCGTTTAAGTTTCGGTGATTTATTAGAAGATGTAGATTTAGTGGGCTTAAAAACTGATGCAAATATTGTAAGAACTGGTCATATAACACTTATAAATAATAGTAATGATTTCATAAATGCTTATTTAAAAGTGCATAAGTCAATAAAAAGTAGACAAAAAATAAATATAAGGAGGGGATTAAGAGATTAATCCTCTTTGTTGTAATAAAGTTTTTTAAATTTGGCAGGAGTAATATATTTTAAAGCAGCTTGAGGCCTTTTATTATTAAAGAAATAAATATAATCATCAATTTGTTTAGGAATATCATTACAAGAATTAATTTTAAAATCAATGAATAATTCTTCTTTAATCCAACCATTGATAGACTCCATAGCACCATTTTCAGTAGGTTTTCCTGGCTTAGACATAGAATGTATGATATTATCTAGATGAAGAGATTCATTGAATTTCTTTGAAGAATATACAGAACCTTGGTCGGTATGTAAAATCATTTCGAGGTCTTTATATTCTTCTCTTTTTTTAAAGGTTAAATCATTTAAACCATTATGATAAGTATTAGGATCACCTTTTTTGTTAGATAAAGAATAGGAAATAATTTCATTATTAAATAAATCCATAAAT
Organism: uncultured Bacilli bacterium; assembly: GCA_947628365.1. Taxonomy (GTDB): domain Bacteria; phylum Bacillota_I; class Bacilli_A; order RF39; family UBA660; genus SIG200. The sequence continues at coordinate 13,298 of CANQZN010000009.1, forward strand.
AAAGTTAATTCATAATAATGTTTGTTAGCCCAAAAAGCAGTCATATCAGAAACAACAAGTTGAAACGGTCTTAATGGGTTAAGTTCAGCAAGAATAAAATTAGGGAAACATTTAAGTTCACGAGAGGCCTTTTTGCCTCTTCTTTTAAAATGTTTAGCTTCTGATTTAATATTTAAGAATTTACAAATTTTATGAGCATAGTTATCTGAATAATAAACACCTAGTTCTTCTCTAATAACAGAATTTAACCAACGATATCCATGAGAAGGGAACATATTATGATAGTCATTAAAGAGTCTACAAGCATCAATTCTATTTATTTCTCTAATTGAAGGGTCAGATCTTCTTTTAAGCCATTTGTAAAAACTAGAACGATTAATTTTCATTTCATTGCAAAGAGAATGAATAGAATATTTATCTGATAATTCAAATATTACTTCGTATTCTTTTTGGAGAAAGTAGTGAATACCTTTTCTCCCATACCACCTTCTTTCACCATATAACCTTTTTTTAATCGAGCAATCTCAATATCTTTCTTCATTAGAATAGTTTTAAGTTCAGCATTAGACAAGTCGTCATAGTCTTCATTCGGAATCTGATTGTTGATGATTTTAAAATCATCAACAATTTCAACTTTAGGATCAAAACAGTGACTATCTTTGTTAAAAGCAGTAATCCATTTTTCTAAAGTTTTAAGAGGAATATTATATTCCTCAGCAGTTTTAATAGTAGAAGCATTGCGAATACAAATATTTTCGCATAATTTTTTCTTGAGTTCAGTACTGTAATACATATTCATAAAATATCAATCCTTTCATTGTATATATTTCAATATAATTGTATAAATAAAATAATCAATTGTCTACATACCCCCTTCAGTTGTCTACTTTAAGTTTACCATCGTAAAGTTACTAATAGAGAAGATGATCAAGCATATTTAACAAGTAAAATATTAGATATTAATATTGATGCTGAAGTAACTAAATGTGATGTAATTGGTACGAGTAAAATAGAACTTGCTCTAAGAAATACCAATAAATCTGGAACATTAAGTAAAGAATTAAAAGGTGGTATGTTCCGTTATCAAGGTACAGCAGATGATGTAACTGATAATTATATATGCTTTGGAACAGATAATAAAGATGATTGTTTAAATAATCAAAATCAATATATGTATAGAATTATTGGTGTTACTCCAGAAGGAAGAGTAAAAGTAATTAAAAAAGAAGCATTAGATGAGAAAATTTCTTGGGCAGATAATTATGATGATGTTGAATTTCCTGAAAGTAATAGTTTTAAGGCAATAAATGGTGAAAAATTTTTAGAAAATCCAAGTTACATTCCTAATGAATGGAAAGATAAAATATATAATAGTATATGGACATATGGTAATTTTGATCCTTCAGAAGTAAGCAAAATAGGAGAAGAATTGTATCAAATGGAAACCGGAAAAAAGGGAACAACATGGAATGAAAAAGCAAGTTCAAGTGATAAAGATGTCCAATCAACAACTGTAGAATATCATAGATCTCCATATTTTAATCAGATATTATATTATAAAACATATATAAATGAAAAATGGACAAAAAAGTTTATTAGTAAAGTTAGTCTGATGTATCTCCATGATTATTATTATTCTGTAAGTGATACTGCAAATTGCCAATCTGATGACTCAGATGAAATGTGTCAAACAGGATGGATGCATTTATCCCAAAATGATAAAGGAGCACCATGTACTTCTGAAGCTACTATGGCACGCCGAGGCTTGAATACTTATCCTGGTTGGTTTGATGTATTTAATGTAGGTGAACCTGGTGATATTCATACGCCTGTTGCAACTGAAAAACTTTCTATTCGTCCTGTCTTCTTCCTAAACAATAATATTGAAATATCAGGTAGTGGAACAGAAGCTGATCCATATATTATTAAGTGATAAAAAATAGTAATTTAAGTCAAATAAAGTTAAATTTATTTGACTTATTTTAATATTAATTGTTAATTAAATAAAATTACTTTATAATTATATTAATAGGTGATCGTATGAAAAATGTCTTAACAGAAAATGAAATTAATTTAATGGATAAATATTTTAGACTTGCAAATTATATGTCAGTAGGTATGCTTTATTTAAAAGATAATCCTTTACTTAGAAGAGAGTTAACTAGTGAAGATATTAAAAAGAAATTAGTAGGTCATTGGGGTAGTGCTCCTGGCCAAAATTTTATTTATCTACATTTAAATAGAATTATTAAAAAATATAATTTAGATATGATATATATATCAGGTCCTGGTCATAGTGGTCAAGCAATGATAGCAAATAGTTATATTGAAGGTGTTTATAGCGAGGTTTATCCAGAAATTACCAAAGATGAAGTAGGCTTACAAAAATTATTTAAGCGTTTTTCATTTCCGGGAGGAACTTCTAGTCATGCAGCACCAGAAGTACCCGGTAGTATTAATGAAGGTGGAGAACTAGGTTATAGTTTATCTCATGCTTTTGGAGCAGTTTTAGATAATCCTTCTTTAATCGCTGCTTGTGTTGTTGGTGATGGTGAAGCAGAGACTGGTCCTTTAGCAACTTCTTGGCATGGTAACAAATTTATTAACCCTAAAAAAGATGGTATTGTTTTACCAATATTACATTTAAATGGTTATAAAATAGCTAACCCAACTGTATTTGCCAGAATTAGTGAAGAAGAGAGAATAGACTTCTTTAAAGGTTGTGGTTGGGATCCAATTGTGGTAGATACCATAAATAATGAAAATTATCATGAAGTTATGGCAGAAGCAATGGAAGAAGTAGTTGCTAAGATTAAACAAATTAAGGAATCTGCGAAAAAGAATAAGAAATTTGTAAGGCCAAGATATCCAATGATTATACTTATCTCAAGAAAAGGATGGACTGGTCCTAAAATAGTCCAAAAACAAGAAGTAGAAGGTACTTTTAGAGCGCATCAAATACCTATATCTTTAGGTAATGAAGGAGAACTTGAATTACTTACTAGTTGGCTTAAGAGTTATCATGTCGAAGAGTTAGTTGATGAAAAAGGTAAAATTACTAAAGAAATATTGAGTTTATGTCCAAGTGGGACTAAAAGAATGAGTGCTAGTTTATACGCAAATGGGGGAATGCTTCTTAAAAATATTAAAGTACCAGACTATACAAATTATAAAATAAATGTTGTAAGAGGGGTTACTAAAGCTGAAGATATGAAAGTTTTAGGGACATTTATTAAAGATATAATGAAACTTAATAAAAATAATTTTAAAATATTTGGCCCTGATGAAGCTTTATCTAATCGTTTAAATTATGTATTTGATGTTACTAAAAGAAAATTTAATGCTGAAATATATGCAAATGATGAACTTTTAGCTAGTGAAGGTAACGTATTTGATAGTTATTTATCTGAACATATGTGTGAAGGAATGTTAGAGGGTTATCTTTTAACAGGTAGACATGGCTTTTTCCATAGTTATGAAGCCTTTATTAGAATAGTAGACTCAATGGCTAGTCAACATGCAAAATGGTTAAAAGTAACTAAAGAACTTTCTTGGCGAGCACCGATTGCATCCCTAAACTATATTTTAACAAGTCATATTTGGCAACAAGACCATAATGGTTATACTCATCAAGACCCAGGTTTCTTAAATCATTTAGCAACAAAAAAAGCTGATATAGTTAGAATGTATTTTCCAGTAGATGCGAATACACTTTTATCAACATTTGATCATATAATTCAAACTAAAAATTATATAAATGTAGTAGTTGCTAGTAAACATCCTAGTTTGCAATGGTTAAATATGGACGAAGCAAAAAAACATTGTAAAAATGGTTTAGGTATTTGGGAATGGGCTTCAAATAAACCAAGTGATCCTGATATAGTACTAGCTTGTACTGGAGATACACCTACATTAGAGGTAGTTGCTGCATCTCAAATACTAAAAGAATATTGTCCTCATATTAAGACAAGAGTAATTAATGTTATTGATTTAATGAAATTACAAAGTAGTGATAAACATCCTCATGGTTTAACAGATAAGGAATTTGATAAATTATTTACTACTGATAAGCCAATTATATTTGCCTTCCATGGTTATCCTAATTTAATTCATGAACTTACTTATAATAGAGTTAATCATAATATGCATGTTCATGGTTATATGGAAGAGGGCACTATTACAACTCCATTTGATATGCGTGTTCAAAATAAGATAGATAGATTTAATTTAGTTTTAGATGCTTTAAAATATGTGGAGGAAACTGAAGAGGTTAGACTTTGTAAAAATTTAATGGTTAAAAAATTAAAAGAACATAATGAATATATAGTTAAAGAGGGAATAGACTTAGAAGAGATTAGAAATTTTAAATTAGGTGATTAAAATGAATGTATATGATTTTGATAATACAATATTTAAAGGGGATTCTTCTATTAAATTTATACTTTATTCATTTATAAGACATCCTTTTCTAGTTTTAGGTAGTCTAATAAAATCTCTAAAAGAAATAGTTAAATATATATTTAAAAAAAGTGATTTAGGTCTTATTAAAAGCGATATGTTTAGTTTTGTAAAACATATAGATAATTTAGATAATTATGTTAATAAATTTATTGTTAAGTATAAAAAGAATATTAAAGAATTTTATTTAAAGAGTCAAAAAGAAGATGACTTAGTCATCTCAGCATCTTTTGATTTTATTATAAAGCCTTTCTGTGAATATTTAGGTATTCATAATGTTATTGCAACTAAATATGATGTCAAGAATGGTAAAATTATAGGTAAAAATTGTAAGGGTGAAGAAAAAGTTAAAAGATTTAAAGAAATATATCAAGACAAAGTAGTTTTAAATGCTTATTCTGATTCTCTAAGTGATGTGCCAATGTTAAAAATGGCAAAGAATGCATACTTAGTAAAAAATGAACAAATTATTAAATATGAAAAATAAAACTCAAAAATCGAGTTTTATTTTTCATTTATACATTCTTTTACCAGTTAGTAAGATACTAAAATTTCTTTTAAAATAGTCCCATAGATTGGCTTTTTTGACATCGCTCAAAATAGTTATAGGTACATTACTAACAATGTTACCTTCATTATCGATAACTTCGGCAATTCCTACTTTATCACCTTTTTTTAGTGGAGCAGTTAATTTATCAAGTTTAACATTTATGGTATATTCTTTTGCTTTATCATTAATATTTAAAAGTTCAGTTGCATCTTCCATTAATAATATTTTAACTCTTTCATCTTTACCTTTTTCTACAGTTACTTCATCAATAATTTTATTCTTTTCATAAATAGTGGATAATTTATAAGTATTAAAGCCATAGTTTAACATTTTAACAGTATCACTAGTTCTGTTATCAGGAGAATCTACTCCCATAACAACTCCCACTAAACGCATATTATTCTTTTTAGCAGTAGATGTTAAGCAATATCCAGCAGTAGAGGTAAAACCTGTTTTAAGACCATCAACATCAGAATAAAATCTCACTAATTTATTGGTGTTAACAAGCCAAGTATTTGAACCATCTGGTCTTTGTAAATAATCTTCATAAATACTTGTATATTCTAATATTTCGGGATAATTAGTGACTAAATAAGTACCCATAAGTCCCATATCTCTGGCACTACTATAATGACCTTCAGCATCTAGTCCATGGGGATTAACAAAATGCGTATGCGTACAGCCAATTTCTTCGCATTTGTTATTCATCATTTCGACAAATTTTTCTTCCGTTCCCCCAATTTTTTCACTCATAGCCACAACAGCATCATTAGCACTAGCTATTGCAATAGATTTAAGTAATTCTTTTACTTTATAAGATTCCCCAGTATTTAAATAAACTTGACTACCACCCATACTACTAGCATTTTCACTAATAACAACTTTGTCATCTAAAGTTAGGTTACCATTATGGATGGCGTCCATAATTAAAATCATACTCATAATTTTAGTCATACTAGCAGGAGCTCTTTCAATATCAGCATCTTTTTCATATAAAATTTTACCAGTAGATGTTTCCATTAAAATAGCACTTTCACTATATTCGACAATATCTATAGCTTTTACAGTTGGTAAATTTAAAATAAACAAACATAAACTAAACAAAATTAATAATTTCTTCACAATACACCTCTAATAATTTGTATGCTTAAATATTTTATAATATTAAATAGTTTTTAAATAATTTAACTAATTTTGACTTCATTTGTCGAACTTGTTTAAAAATAAAAAATATTATTCTATATTATAATAGCAGGTGAATAATTGTGAAAATGGATTTGGAGTATAATAAAGGTATATTTTTTATTAGACTTAAAGGTAGGTTTGAAAGAAAGTATTGTCCAAAGATTAATAATTATGTCATCCCCGTAATAAAGAGGCATCATATTAAAAATTGTATAGTTAATTTAGAAAAGTTAACTAATATTGAAGAGTGTGGTATTGATGCTATCTTACGAATGAAATGTACCATGAAGAAAAATAATGGTCATATTTACTTATGTCATATTCCAGAAGAATTAGTATTAAAATTCAAAAGATTACATATAAAATGTGCATCATCAGAATTGGCTGCCTTAAAAATGATTGAGGTGTGAAAGGTGAATGATGAGAATAAAATATTAAAAGAACATGAAAAAATGATCTGGAATTTAACAAATCGTTTTTATGGTGTTGATAAAAATGATTTATATCAAGCAGGAGTACTAGGACTATATAAAGCCTTACAAAAATATGATAGTAAAGAAAATACGAAGTTTTCAACATATGCTTATGAGTATATTTTTGGCGAAATGTATTTACTAGCCAGTAATAAACAAATAAAGGTTAGTAAAGATATCTTAAAACTTTATCGCAAAATAGAAGAAGCTAGATATACTTTGGCCCAAAAATGCGCCAAAATACCGAGTAATTTAGAACTAGCAGAATTTTTAGGTTTAAGTCTTCAAGATATCGATATGGCTTGTATGAGTGCTAGTTCTATAATGTCACTTGATAATGAAGAAGAAGATGTGAGAAGTGCTTATGAGTGTATTGCTTCACCCAATGTTGATATAGACACAAAAATATTAGTAGATGATAGTTTTGCAGTCTTAAATGATGATGAAAAAAATATAATCAAATCACGATATTATGAAGATTTAACGCAAAGTGAAGTAGCAAAAAAACTTAATATGACACAAGTTATGGTATCAAGATATGAAAAGAGAAGTATTAATAAAATGCGGGAATATTTGACTTTATAAGTATAAACTAACACTATTTTTATCATAATAAAAATGGTGAATATATGAATAAAGATGAATATCAAAAATTAGTAAAAGAATTATCACCAAAAGAACCAAAGTTAAGAAATGCATTTGTAGCATTTCTAGTTGGTGGACTCGTTGGTTTTATTGGGGAAGTAATTGTTAATATCTTAATGGAATCTTTTGGCTTATCAAGAGTAGACTCATATGCATGGTTAGCCTTTATATTAATTCTATTTGCAACATTTATGACTGCATTAGGCAAATTTGATAATTGGGTAGCAAAAGCTAAATGTGGCTTAATAATTCCGACAACTGGTTTTGCTCATAGCGTCCAAAGTGCCGCGATTGATTATAAAAAAGATGGCTTAGTTACAGGAATTGGTGCCAATATCTTTAAGTTAGCAGGTTCAGTTATTATTTATGGTATCATTAGTGCTTTCTTTTTAGTTTTAATTAAGGTGATGTTATATGGCTAGTTTAAAATTTAATAATATTTATTTAAATGATTGGTTAACAATATCAGGACCACTTGAAAGTAATAGTAAACTTAAGAAAATAGATTTAAAAATGGATGACTATTATTATGGAGCCAAAACATTTGAACAAGCAGAAGCAAAAATGCAAAATGTCGTTATTCAAAAATTATTAGAAAGAAATAAATTAACTTATGGTGATATTGATTTCTTAGTGGGTGGCGATTTACTTGATCAAATTGGGGCAACTAATTATGCAAGTATAAATATTCCCATCTCTCTTTTAGGAATATATAGTGCTTGTGCAACATTTCCCGAAAGTTTAATAATCGGTAGTATGATTTTAAATGATCGTAGTGTTAAAAAAATAGTAGGAGTAACTAGTAGTCATAACTTAAGTGCTGAAAGACAATTTAGATATCCAATTGAATATGGAGCACCAAGACCACATACATCAACCTTTACGGCCACTGCCGGAATAAGTACATTATTATCAAGAGATATAGGTAAAATTAAAATAGAGTCAGCAACAATTGGTAAGGTTACCGAACTTGGTATCAAGGATGCTAATAACTTAGGGGCTGTTATGGCTCCCGCTGCTGCTAGAACTTTATATGAACATTTAACTGATTTAAAAAGACCACTTGATTATTATGACTTAATTTTAACTGGTGATTTAGGTTGTATTGGCGGAACCATATTTAAAGAATATGCTTACAAGAGATATAACTTAAAAATAAAAAAACATTTAGATGCTGGTTGTGAATTATATGTTAAAAGTCAAGAAACATATTCAGGTGGATCAGGTCCTGCTTGTTTACCACTTGTTTTATTCAATAAAATTTTAACAACTAATAAATATAAAAAAATATTAATTATTGGTACAGGAGCATTACATAATAAAACATTTGTTAATCAAAAATGTACTATTCCAGCCATTGCTCACGCAGTTAGTTTGGAGGTAGAGTAATGTTATATTTTAAAGCCTTTCTATTTGCTGGCCTTGTTTGTCTTATTTGCCAAGTAGTACTTGATAATACAAAACTTACCCCAGGACATATTACCAGTAGTGTAACAGTTATTGGTGCTATCTTATCATTTTTAGGTATCTACGATAAAATTGTTAGTATGTGTGGAGCTGGTGCCACTGTTTTAATCGCTAATTTTGGTCATATGTTATATTCAGCTGGTCTTGCCGGTTATGAAGAGGCAGGTATTTTAGGTTTATTTTCTAATTTACTATGTTCATCGGGTATAGCTATTGTCAGTGTTGTTGTATTTTCTTTTGTCTTTACTCTCCTTTTTAAAGCAAAAGATTAAAGGGATTTTTAAATCTCTTTTTATTTGGTATAATTATCTTATTAGTTAGGAGTTAATAAATGAATATAAAAGATATATTTTTAAGTAATGATAGTATTTTAGATAGTTATATAAAATCATTTAATTATCCCTTTGAGGTTTTACCCCATATTAAAGATTATATTTTAGAGTTAGGTGAGAAACTTGATAGTAATTATCAAAAATTAGATGATAATATTTGGATTCATAAAACTGCTTCAGTAAGTAAAAGTGCTGAAATTCATGGTCCTTGTATTATCGATGAAAAGGCTATAGTTAGGTGTAATGCCTATATAAGAGGTAGTGTAATAATTGGTAAAAATAGCGTTTTAGGTAATTCATGTGAAATCAAAAATGCAATTCTTTATGATAATGTCCAAATACCACATTTTAGTTATGTAGGTGACTCAATAATAGGTAGTCATGCTCACCTAGGGGCTAGTGCCATCATTTCTAATTTAAGAAGCGATAAAAAGAACATTAAAATTAAGTATAAGGACCAAGTTATTGAAACTAATATGCGTAAAGTAGGAGCATTTATAGGTGATAATGTAGAAGTTGGGTGTGGTTCTATCCTAAATCCAGGAACAATAATTTTACCTAATACAAATATTTATCCCCTTACTAGTGTAAGAGGTGTAATTGAAGCCAATAAAATTGTCAAAGATATGAATAATATAGTAGAGAAGGAAGAAAGATAATGGGACGTATTTTTGGTACAGATGGAGCAAGAGGAATAGTTGGTAGTGAATTAGATGCGCTTCTTGCATTTAAAATTGGGGCATCAACTGTTCAAGTTTTAAATAAAGATAAAAAGAAAAAATTAACATTTTTAATTGGGAGTGATACAAGAATATCTAAAGATGTTTTAAAATATGCTCTAGCAAGTGGTATATTAAGTGAAAATGCCGATGTCTATGATTTAGGAGTTATTCCTACACCCGCAATTGCGTATTTAGTTACCAAATATCATGCTGATGGTGGCTTTGTCATTTCTGCTAGTCATAATCCTTGTGAGAGTAATGGGATAAAAATATTTAATCAAGATGGCTATAAACTTGCTGATGAATTAGAATTAGAAATAGAAGATTTAATTTTAAATAATTTTGCATTAAATAAAGAAGTAAATCGAGTAGGTACTTTTAAAACTTGTGAAAATGCTTTAGAAGATTATGTTGCTTATTTAAAAGAAACAGTAGATAAAGATAACTTTAAAAATCTAAATATTGGTATAGATACTGCTAATGGGGCATCTTTTCAAACTGCTAAAATGCTTTTTACTAAATTAGGAGTTAATTTTAAAATTATCAATGATAAACCAGATGGTTATAATATTAATAAAAATGCCGGTTCAACTCATTTAGAAGGACTTCAAAAATTTGTGATAGATAATAAATTAGATTTAGGTATTGCTTTTGATGGCGATGCCGATCGCGTATTAATGGTGGATGAAGAGGGCAATGTAGTTGATGGTGATAAAATACTGGCAATAATTAGTAAGCATTTAAAAGAAGAAAATAAATTAAAAAATAATACTTTAGTTGGTACAGTTATGTCTAATTTAGGTTTAATTAAGTTTTGTGAAAAAGAGGATATTAATTTTGTGGCAACTAAAGTAGGAGATAGATACGTTTTAGAAAGTATGCTTAAAAATGATTATGTTGTTGGAGGAGAACAAAGTGGTCATGTTATATTTAGAGAGTATGCTACTACTGGAGATGGAGAATTAACAGCTATTCAAATTCTAAATATTTTAGGTAAAGATAAGAAAAAATTAAGTGAACTAGCTAGTATTATGGAAACTTATCCGCAAGTTTTAAAAAATGTTAAAGTTTCTAAAGAAGGAAAAGATAGTTATCAACAAAATACTAACATTATGAATTTTATTAAAGAGCAAGAAGATAAGCTTAATGGTAATGGTCGTATCTTAGTTAGAGCTAGTGGTACTGAAAATTTAATTAGAGTTATGATTGAAGGAAAAGATATTGACTATATTACAAAAATGTGTGACGATATTGTTGCACTTATAAAAAGTGAATTAAATTGAGATAAAATTTTTATCTTAATTTGTTCTCGTAGCTCAGTTGGATAGAGCGATTGCCTCCTAAGCGATAGGTCGGGAGTTCAACTCTCCCCGAGAACACCAGATTGATAATAAACTCGAATTTTTCAATTTGTTTGATTTGTTCGAGTTTTAAAATGCTTTAATTTATGCTATAATTTTTATAGATTTTAATTGATATATTTGTCACTATAGAAAACACACTTGCATATCGTCAAAAATAATATGCGATAAAATTTAATATTACAAAGAAGGTGGTTACAATAAATGAACAAAGTTATAATAGGTATAGTTTCAAAACACTATAATAAAAATTCTATAAGGCCTGACATGTACATAAGGGATGAAATCAAGCAAGCTGTATTTGATAATGGAGCAATAGCGATTGGCATCTTGTTACCAAAAGATGAAAAGTTAGATGTAGAAGATAATTGGGTTAACGATCTATCACAAGAAGAGTATGATGCATTAATCACACAAATTAATCTATGTGATGGAATTATATTTCAAGGCGGAGGAGCGTGTGATAACTACGAAATGATA
>CANQZN010000010.1 GCA_947628365.1 uncultured Bacilli bacterium
GTAATATTTATTCGACAAGAATGGTCGAATCAATATTACCTCCCCGTTGGTTAATTACGCCGGTTTAACAAAAGAGTGTGTTATAATCGGCGTGAATGACCGTATTGAAATATGGGATGAGTCATTATATAACACATTTATGGATGAAAATGCTTCAACTTTAGATGAAATAGCCGAAAATTTATTTGAGGTATCTAATGAAGCATTATAGTGTTATGTTAACTGAAGTCATTGAATCTTTAAATATTAAACCAGATGGTATTTATGTTGACGCAACTTTAGGTTATGCTGGTATGAGCAAGGAAATATTAAAAAAATTAAATGATAAAGGTAAGCTTATCACCATAGATCAAGATGAGGAAGCAATAAATTATTCTAAAAATGTTTTAAGTAAGATTAGTAATAATTTTGAGATTATTAAAGCTAATTTTAAAGATTTAAAACAAGAATTAGAAAAAAGAAACATTACTAAAGTTGATGGTATTATTTTTGACTTAGGTTTTTCATCACCCCAAATTGATGATAGCAGTCGCGGTTTTTCATTTATGAGTGATGGACCACTTGATATGCGAATGAATTTAGATAGTAAAGTAAAAGCCTATGACATTGTCAATTTTAAAAGTGAAGATGAATTAACTGATTACTTCTATCGTTATGGGGAAGAGAAGTTATCAAGATTAATTAGTAAAAAAATAGTAGAAGAAAGAAGCAAAAAACCAATTGAAACAACTCTAGAATTAGTAAGTGTCATTGAGAGTGCTGTTGGAGCTAAAAATTTTTACAATTATCATCCAGAAAGAAAAATATTTCAAGCACTAAGAATAGCAGTTAATGATGAATTAAATGTTTTAGAAAGTGTTTTACCAGATGCAATCGATTTACTAAATAAGGGTGGTAGAATGAGTGTTATTACATTTCATTCTCTAGAAGATAAGATAGTTAAGAAGATATTTAAAGAAAATAGTGAAATAGATGAAATAGTTAAAGGAATGCCTAATATTCCTTTAGAGTACTTACCTAAAGTAAAATTGGTAACAAAGAAACCAATTTTACCAAGTACAAAAGAATTAGAAGAAAATAGCAGAAGCCATAGTGCAAAGTTGCGAGTAATAGAAAGGTTATAGAATATGAGTAGACCAAAAGGAAAAAGATTAAAATTATTAAAGGGAGAAAAATTTATGTATGTTTTATTACTACTTTTATTAGTGGCAATACCTACAGTTAATGTTTTCTCTAAAGCACTTTTAAGTGAAACTAATATTAGAAATGAAAAATTAAGAAGTAAAATCGAGAAACAAGCAAATATAAATGAAAGTTTAGAAATGCAAATCGATGAAAAAATTAGTATGGAAAATATTCAAAGAGTCGCAGCAGAATATGGCTTATCATTTATAAGTGATAATATTGTTAATATTAATGATTAGAAAGGATTTATAATTAGTATGAAAAGGAAAGTGACAGTAAAGATACCTAGGATGCTTATTTTTATTGTGGCTTTTCTTTTTTTAGCCATTATAATTAAACTTTCTTATGTATCTTTAAGTAATAAAGTAGATGGCATTAATTTACATGAGTTTGCCAGTAATAGAAATACGAAAACAGAAACTATATATGCAAAAAGAGGAAATATATTAGACAAAGATGGTAATACTTTAGCCCAAAATGTTAATTCGTATACTTTAATTGCTTATTTAGAAGAAAAAAGAACAACTGATCCAAGTAATCCCCAACATGTTGTGGATAAAGAAGCAACTGCTAGAATGCTTCATGATGAGTTAGGACTTGATTATGATAAAGCTCTTGCTACTTTAAACCAAAAGGGTAAATATCAAGTAGAATTTGCTGGGGCTAAAGATATTAACGAAACTACTAAAAATAAAATAGAATCTCTAGATATGCCGGGAATAGATTTTATTCAAGGACAAAAACGTAATTATAATATGGGTGAATTTGCATCTTACATAATTGGTTATGCTAAGATGAAAGAAGAAGGAATATCTGGCGAGTTAGGTATTGAAAAATTTTATAATGAAGAATTATCAGGAGTAGATGGTTCAACTACATATCAAACAGATGCTTATGGTTATACTCTTCCTAGTGCAGAAGTTATTACAACACCTTCCGTGGATGGTAATGATATCTATCTTACTCTTGATCAAAATATTCAATTATTTGCCGAAACTCTTACTCATAACTTAGCCTCTAATTATGATATGGACTGGATGATTTTTGCTGTAATGGATGCTAAAACTGGTGCCATTGTGGCTAGTTCTACTTATCCTAATTTTGACCCTAATAATTTAGGCAGTATTAAAAACTTTATGAACCCTTTAGTTAGTTATGAATATGAACCAGGTAGTACTATGAAAATATTCTCTTTTGCCTCAAGTATTGAAGAAGGTTTATATAATGGATCTGAACAATATCAATCAGGTTCCCTAAAAATAGGTACAGATACAGTTAGTGATTTTAATAAAACTGGATGGGGAAGCATTGCTTTTGATACAGGTTTTGCTTATTCATCTAATGTTGCCGCCTCTTTACTTGCTAAAAGATTAGGGGTTGAAAAATTAACTAATTATTATAAAAAATTAGGCTTTAGTAAAAAAACAGGTATAGAACTTGCTAATGAAATATCTGGTAAAATTAATTTTAAATATGAAATAGAACTTGCTAATGCTGCTTTTGGTCAAGGTATTACAGTTACGCCAATTCAAATGTTACAAGCCCTAAGCACTTTAACTAATGATGGAGTTGCCTTAAAACCATATATAGTAGATAAAATTGTGGATGGTAATGATAATATCGTTTATCAAGGGGGACGGACTGAAGTTGCTAAAGTCTATAGTAAAGAAACAATGGATTATATGCGTAAATTAATGCATAATGTTGTTTATGATGGCTTAGATAGTTCTAAAATATATCAACCTAGTAAAACTAAAATGATCGGTAAAACTGGTACTGCTCAAATAGCATCTCCAACTGGTGGTTACTTAAAGGGTGGGTATAATTATATTCGTTCTTTTGCTGGTATTTTCCCAGAAGAAGATCCTAAATATATTGTTTATGTAGCTGTAAAACAATTAAGTAGTACTAGTGCTAAACCAATTGCCACTGAACTTACTAAAGCAGTTGATGATATCGTAGCTTATTTAGGACTTGAAAATAAAGTTGAAGAAGTACCAAGTAAAATTGTTAATTTAAATAATTATATAAGTAAGGAAGTTACAACAACTGTGGAAGATTTAAAAAATAAAAACTTAAAAGTATATACTCTTGGTTCCGGTAAATATGTTATTAATCAATATCCACTTAAAAATACTAAAGTACTAGAGGGTAGTAAAGTATTTATCTTAAGTAATAGTAAAGATTTTGAGATGGAAGATTTAACTGGTTGGAGTTTAAATGAAGTAATGACTTATGCGAATATGATTGGTTTAAGTATTAACCCTAATGGTTATGGTTATGTAGTAAGTCAAAGTATTCCCGTAGGAACTCCTATAACAGAAGATATGTCATTGACAATTGATTTGAAATAATCTTGACAAAATATTTACAAAGATAAAAACATAAAAAACAATAATAAACATAGATAAAAAGGCAGTTTACAAAAAACTGTCTATTTTTTAGAAAAATATTATTTACAATTTTTTGATATTGACAATTTTCAATCGATAATTTATATTATAGGTGTATGTACTAGGTAAGTTATGGTGAAAAAATATGAGTCATTAGTTTTATAGTTTTAGCCTAATGATTAATATTTCAATTATTTTTTACTTGTTAGATGCATATAAATTTTGTAGTAGAAGGAGAAATGGTATGAAAAAGAAAATAGCATTAAGCTTATTACTTATCTGTGCTTGTTTGTTCTTAACTGGCTGTGGATGCTCTAGAAAAGAATATTCTGTTGCCTTTAATACAGACGGCGGATCAGCAGTAAGTACACAAATAGTAAAGAAAGGAGATAAAATAACTAAACCAGCAGACCCAACTAGAGAAGGTTATACATTTGTTGGTTGGTACGTTAATGTTAATGATATTCAACCTTATGACTTTAGTAAAGAAGTAACTGGTAATCTTAAATTAACAGCTAAATGGGTTCAAGGTAGTGTTTGTAATTTAACTTGTAGTGAAGGTTATACCCTTGATACAACAAATTGTAGTTGTGTTAAAGAAAGTGAAGCTAAAGAAGTTGAAAGTATAACTCTTGATAAGACTAGTGTAACAATAGTAGTAGGAAAAAGTACAACAGTTAAAGCTACTGTTAAACCAGCAGATGCTACAAATAAAACATTAACATGGACAAGTAGTGATGAAAGCGTTGCTACAGTAGATAGTAATGGTAAGATTACTGCTAAAAAAGTAGGAACTGCTAAAATAACTGTTAAAGCAGGAAGTAAAAGTAAAACTATAACTGTTACTGTTAAAACTCAAGATAAATATAATCTTGATAACGTAAAATTAACTGCTAAAACTATTACTAAAGCTGGAGCTAATCTTAATGATTATAAAGCAACTGGTTGTACAATTACATTAACTAGTGCAACTCCATCTAATAACAATACAACAGTTACAAATGGTAGTGTTACTAAACTATATCGTAATACAAGTAATGATTCAATAACTGCTGTGTATCATGTTACTTGTGGAAGTGAAAAGAAAGATGTTACAGTTAAACATACAGTATCTGCATCATCTTATAAATATACAGCTAATGTAGGTGGTGTTGTTCCTATAATTACTGTTGATAATGGTGCAACTGGCTATACACTTGCTTGTAATAGAGCTTCAGGTCTTAAATTTGTATCAGCAGTAGGTGGTGTACAATTCCCAGGACATGAAAATGGTATGGTTTATACAATGCAATTTGATAATGATAATGCAACTACTTATGTTGTAGTGGCTAAATAATAAAGAAAGGATAAAAAAATGAAAAAATTATTTGGTATATTAGTTAGTTTATGTGCTAGTATGATTTGCCTAACTAGTGTTAGTGCTAAACAAGTAGACCTTACTAGTGAAGAATTTAATAATTCATATTTAATTGGTAGAAGAGTATTTACTCTTAATAGTTATGCTCTAAGTGCATGGAATGTTAAAGAAGCAACTGATGAATTCCATAGAAATGTAAAAGGCGAAGATGATACTCCAATGTATTATATAACTAATGGTAAAATTTGGAAAGTTGATGGTAGTGGTGTTGATTGGGACCATCCATTAAATATAGAAGATTTTAAAGAAGTTTTTGGCGTTAATGGTGATGAAATAGTTTATCCGGAAATTCCTTATGATGAAAATAGAGTAAATTCAAAAATTGATAGTGTAATTGATAATTTAAATGATAGTGCCAGTAAATATGGGTTTGAAAGTATTGATTATGATGATCACAATCATAAAGTAACATTTACTATCGGAGAAGATGGTGGTAATCAAAAAATTAGTGACTATGCTAAAAGCGGTATAGTAGATGCCATTAAAGCATTCATTTCTGATGATTATGGTGCAAAAAAAATAGTAATTGATGATAAAGAATATGATCATATTAGTCAATTGACTGAAGCTGAAATAATTGGGCTTGTTGCTGATTATCTTAGAGGAATTCTTGGCGATGAAGCAAATGAAACTTTATCATTACTAAAAGGAAAAAACATTACTGCTACTGTTACTTATGGTGATGGTCAAGAAATAGAATACACTGTTGAATTCAAGTAATTTAAAGAATAAAATAATGGGTTGAAAACTCCTTTCGTTAGAAGGGAGTTTTAACGTATTAGAGAGGAAGTTTATGAAAAGAAAGAAAATAGTATTAATATCTTTAATAACACTTATTTTAGTTATCTTAGCTATAAGTATTTTCCTTATTTTTAACCGAAAATTTACTATTAAATTAATGGTTGATAATAATCTATATAAAGAGATTGAAGTAAGATATGGGAATACTATTGAAGAAGTGCCTACTAAAGAAGGATATACCTTTGTTGGGTGGTATGTAGATAATAAAAAATATGATAATAAAACTAAAGTAAAAGAAAATTTAACTTTAACTGCTAAATGGGAAGTAGCTAAATATACCATAACTTTTGATGATGATAATGGGGGTATTACTAAAGAAGAAGTATTACATAATGAACTTGTTAGTAAACCAATAGATCCAACTAAAAAAGGATATGCATTTCTAGGCTGGTATTTAGATGATAAAAAATTTGATTTTAAAACACCAATTACTAAAAATTTAACGTTAAAAGCTAAATGGAGTGAAACTATTAATAAACAAAGCGTAGATATAAGTAGTTTAATTAAAACTTATCTTAATAGTAGTAATGACTTTAATTCAACAATTAATAAAGAGAAAATTAGTGTTGATATAATTAATGCTAATAATAATTTGAGCGATTTATTAAAAATAGTTAAGGAAAATACAGATAATATTTTAAAAAGAGAAGAGATTAAGAGTATCGAAGTTACTTTTGGAAAAGTTAAATATACAATTAATAATGTAAAAGATTTAGATAAATTATTTACATCTTTAACAGATACATCTTTACTCGATTATAATGAACGCCATTTAAGTAGTTTATATAATAAAACTTTAACAGTTAAATTTAATTTAGATAATGATAATTATTATGCTAAAAATGGTGTTAATAAATATACAATTAATTTTACAAGTAAAAATGTAGTAACTACTAAAGAATTAGATAATTTGTCATTAAAAGCGGTTAAATATATTAAAATATATGATGTTTCTTTTAATACTTATAATCATAATATAGTCGCTAAATATGATTTTAAATATGCAAATCAAAAAATATTTAATTTATTATATGATGCATCAGGTTTAGGTGGTGGTAAGGGAACTGGTTTAAATGATGCAGTTCAAACCCTTGGCACAAATACTAATATTAGTAAACTTAATATTCACCTAAAAAATAATAATGTTAAAAGTATAACAAGAGAACAAATGAAAACCGCTATGAGTAGTTCATTTAAAATGATGGGCTTTGGTGATGATATTATTAAAGCAATGGGAATAAATGGTACTGTTACAAGTGTTTATCATTATCAATTCCAAGGTAAATCAGTTGATTTTAGCTTAGAATTAGTATCTGGTAAGGCATTTGAAGACGGATTTAATAATCATTATAAATTAACAATAGTTAGTAATGTGTAAATATAGGAATAAACCCTTAAAATAGGGGTTTATTTTTTTGTAGACTTATGATAAAATATGAGTGCTAGTTGGGGAGATTAGATTTATGGAAGAAATTAACTTAAAAGATCTTTTTAACTATTTTGTTAAAAAGTTACCTATTATTTGTTTCATTACAATAGTAGTATTTTTATTAGGTTTATATTATTTATTAATATTTAAACAACCATTATACAAAGGAGAGACTACTTTAATATTAGTACAAGATAATAGTAATACACCAATGACACAAACTGATGTTACTTTAAACCAAAGATTAGTAGCAACTTATAGTAAAATTGTTAAGAGTAGAAAAGTTATTAATGAAACTATTAGTCGTTTAGGCTTAGATTTAACTTATGATGAACTTGTAAGTAAAGTTTCAGTATCTAGTGAAAGTGATACTGAAATAATGAAAATTACGGTAAGTGATCGTAATGCCGATAATGCTGCGGCATTAGCTAATTCAATTGCATCTGCATTTAAGAATGAAGTTACTGATATCTTTAATTTACAAAATGTATCTACAATAGATAGAGCAGAAGTAGAAGAAGATCCTTATAATATTCATACTTTAAGAGATTCAGTTATATTCTTTGTAGTTGGTTTAGTACTTGCTATCGCGGTTGTATTTGTTATCTATTATTTCGATACTTCAATTAAGAGTAGTGAAGAATTAGAAGAAAAATTAAATATTACTGTACTTGGAAGTGTTCCAATGTATAAAAGAAGAAAGAGTGCGTAATTATGAATGATTTAATTATAATTGATAAACCTTATTCATCTTTTAGTGAAGAGATTAAAAGAATAAGAACTAATATTAAATTTTCATCAATTGATAATGTTACTAAAGTAATTATGACAACATCTTCTTATCCAGGTGAAGGTAAAAGTTTTATATCTGCCAATTTAGCAGTAGCTTTTGCTCAAAATAATGAAAAAGTATTAATTATTGATTGTGATTTAAGAAAAGGAAGACAAGAAAAAGTATTTGGTTTAGCTTGTCAAGAATTTGAAGGATTTTCTAATTTATTAATTGATAAAGATTGGGAAGAAAATTATAAGAATTATATTAAGAAGACTAAGATTAAAAACTTATCAATAATTCCAACTGGACCATATCCATCAAATCCTTCAGAATTACTTGCTACTAAAAAATGTAAAAGTATCATTGATAAATTAAAGAAATCATTTGATGTTATTATCTTAGATTGTCCTCCAGTTTTAGGACTTAATGATACTTTAGTAGTGTCTACTTATGCTGATTTAACACTTTTAGTAGTTAAACATAAAGAAACTAGATTAGAAGCTGTAACTAAAGCTAAAAAATCATTAGAAAATGTTGGAGCTAAAAAGATTTGTGCAGTATTAAATCAAATTGAAACTAAAGAAAGTTCATATTACTCTGGGTATTATTACACGAGTGAAAATAAATAATTATGAAAGATATACATAATCATATCTTATTTGGTATAGATGATGGTAGTGATAATATAGATGAAAGTATTCATCTAATTAAAAATGCTATAAATGGGGGGTATACTGATTTAGTATTAACTCCTCATTATCGTAAATTTCAAGGATATACGTGTGATAATAAAACTAAAGAAGAAATATTTAATAAGTTAAAAGAAGAAGTAAGAAAACAAAATTTAAATATTAATTTATATTTAGGTAATGAAATTACTATAGATGAAGATATCTTTTATAATTTAGAAGTAGAAACAGTTACTTCTTTAAATAAAAGTAAATATTTATTAATTGAACTACCTTTTCATCAAGAATTTAAAAATTTAAAAGAATATATTTATGATCTAATGGCTAAAGGTTATAGAGTTATTATTGTTCATCCAGAAAGATATCATTATTATAAAAATTTAAAAACTTATGAAGAACTTATTAATATGGGAGTTTTATTTCAAGGAAACTTTGGTTCTTTATATGGGAAATGGGGAAGTAAATCTAAAAAAGTATTAGAAAGTATGTTAAAAAGACATATGATTCATTTCTTAGGTAGTGATATCCATCATGCAAGTGAACAAACATTTAGTAAATTAAATAGCCTTATTCCTTTAATAGAGGCACTTACAATGGATAGAAAGATGGTTAGAGATATAACAGACCTAAACATTGAAAAAGTCATTAAAAATGAGGATATAAAGGCTTATCCAGTATTAGATAATGATAATTGGTTAGAGAAGATATTTAAAAACGAAAAATAAAAACATTGATTCTATAAAAGAACAATGTCAATTTTTGACGTAAGCCTAAGTAAAAAACGTCAAAGAAGAGAAATATTTACATATTATTTGTCGAAATACATATACTATAATTGACAAATGTTATTAATTATGTTAACATTTAGTTAGTGAGTGAGTAGTTCGCTGAGTTACTGGAGGGGATTGTTTTATACATTCCCAGCAAGCATTGACTTGTGGGATCCTTTAGTCAGGGGAAAGCTCACTTTTTATTTGCAGATAAATAGTTTAATAGATCTTGAAATTCTTTTGGATATTTGGTTTTACCAGGAACATATTTTAAACCATATCCTAGATATTTGGCTTTAGAAGTGTAATATTTAGAAACTAAATAAGAAACATATTTTTGATGTTTAACATCATTGTATTTTAATGCTTGGCCTAATGCACTACAACAACAATCTGCTAATTGCAATAATTTTTTCTGAGCATTAGAATAGATTTTCAAATCTTTAATTCTTTTATAATCAATTTTAAATTTACTTGTGTTAGATTTTATAAAACCTAAAAGCGTATCTTTTGATAAATTACCTCTACTGCTAATATTAATATTTACTAATGCATTTTTATCTTTAGCAAACCAAGTAATTCTTTCACATAAATAGCCAAAAAAATGATTATATATTTCATCTGATTTAATAAATTTTATTTTTCTAGTATCAATTACTATATTAATTATTGTAATATCCATTTCATTAATTGTTTGCATAATCATAATTTTATTTGGATATCCCTTTATTAATTTCCAATGTAATTGATTTTTTATATTTATTTCAATATTTTCTTTAATATTGTCTACACACTTAGAAATTCCTAAGTCTTTTTGCTTTTCAACTAAAATAGCCGTTAGAATAAAATATTTTGAACCTTTATGAATCCCTTCATCTCCTGATTCATCAATATAGCAATTATATTCTTTCAATTTTTTGCCTCCTTTCTCATAGTTTATACTTTGTAATATAACAGACGATCTAAATTATGTCAAATTAAGAAAATGATAAAATTGTTCCAGCAATAAAAAACTTCTAATATATATTTGTTGCGACCGCCAAGAAGCAACAATAATATTAGAAGGAGAACGTTTATAAATGTTAAAATAAACGATATAAAAAGTGTAGCATATAAATATTAGAATTGCAAATTATTTATGGGTTTGTTAATTTAAAATTTAAAATTTATTGACTTAATTAATATAAGTATGGTATATTATATATCAATTGGTACTTAGGAAACTTATGAAGCCCTAAGTCAATTTTTATTTATGGAGAAATAATTTATATGAAAGAATATAAACATAATGAAGAATTGATAGAGCATTTAAAAAATAAGAATGTAATTATTGATGATGAAAATATAGCGTTGACATTATATTATTTTAATTATAAAATAAAAAGCACTTTTATATAACATAAATATGAATAGGAGTGTATTTGATATGAAAGACATTATAATTGGGACACTACGGATTTTAAAATATAATATTCCATCATTAATTTCTTTAATAGGTATAATAATATCACATTTTAATATAAAAAAATCTTATAAAAATGATTTAAAGAAAATGAAAGCTGAAATAATAACAGAAAAAATAGAAGATTTACCATTGGAAATTTTAAATATAATGCATAATACAATAAAAGATCCAAATTCAAAAGAGAATGTAGAAGATTTATCAAAATTCATTTATAAAGTTCTTTCATATGGAAGTGCTGATGCAGTAAAAATAGCATGTTGTGTTCAGCAGGCAGCATATAAAAATGATGGCTCTTATAAACTAATTGCGGGATATAGTTTGTTAATTACGCAATTAAAATACGATTTAACAGGCCAAATTATTTCGCCTGAAAGTTATTTTCAATTAAAATTAAGGGATTATGTAGATCAAAGAAAAGAAGTTATTAAGTTCATTAACTTGATTGTAAAAAAATTAAATTTAAAAAAAGATTTTTATGTTAAATAATATAATGCAGATATTTATAATAATTAGAAATGGAATGTGAATATGGTTAAACTAAATTTTAAAGTATATCAAAGTTTAGATTATACAGAAGATAATTATAAAGTGATAGAGTATAGTAATGAATTTCCAGATGATATGGCTTTATATCAAGTGGAAGACTTAGTTGCAGAACATACTAAAGTTTTAATAGATTATATAGTAACGAAAGATAATATTATTGATATAACTTGGGGTAAATATTTTAGCAATGATATTATTTCTAAGATGGAAATAACTATTCCAAGTGAGAAAATAAAAGATTTAGATGATCAATTTAATATTTCTCATGATATTATTGAATTATTTGTTAATTTTCCAGGTATAGGAGCCGTTGTAGGACGTACTCAAGGTATTACTTTCTTCTTTCATGTAGATGAAAAAGATGTTCATCAAGGAACACCTCATATTCATCTTAAATACCAAGGAGAAGAGTATAGAGTTAATTTAAAAACAATATCTATAATGGATAAAAAAGATTTTAAAAACCCTAGTAAAAGAGAATTAGCTTTAAAATGTATTAAACAAAATCAAAGTGATTTAATTAACTACTATAATAAAGTAGTAATTAATCATGAAAGTTGTAAGTTTAAAATGGAATTAAAATAAAACTAAAGAGAAGCTTGTGCTCCTCTTTATTGCTTAATATTATAAATTACAAAGTATTAATCAATTTTTTTAGGACATTTTAGCCCTTTTTTACTAATGGAACAAATTTATTGTCTCTTACTTCATTATGCATAATAACTTTAATATTATCAAGAACAACAGTTGCATTATCGGGTATATCATTAACTACAATTGCATTTGCTCCAATTCTTACATTGTCTCCAATTACTACATTTCCAATAATTTTAGCACCAGCACCTATATATACATTATCGCCAATAATTGGAGCTCCTATTTTTTTACTACCTTTTAAAGTATTACTTCCAATAGTAACTTGTTGAAATATTGTGCAATTTTTGCCAATTTTAGCCCCGCCGGATATGAAAATTCCACACAAACCATGAGGAAAACAAATCTTTTTTTCATCAGCAAATTCTGCTTGTAGAGGAATAAAAGCATTATTTTTATAACAAATTTTATTATATTTTCGCTCTCTTATTTTTTTTATTAATTTAAAGCGTATTTTTCCCCCCCGATTTTACGTTTTGATTTTAAAATCTTATGCCTTAATTTCATTGCATGCGATGCATCTCTCATAATATAATCAATATTAAAAACATGATTATATATAACTTTTATAAATTTCATTTCAAACCTCCGAATTCTTATTTTTTCTATTTAATACTTTCATAATTTTTTTATAATTTAATGCAATAACAATTAAAATTCCTAATATTAAAGTATATCTTAATAGCATTGTTTTATATAGTGGGATAATTAACAATGAACATAGGGTAAATATAATTGAAATTAATAAAATACTTTTATTATCATAATAATTGTATTTACTAGCATGTTTTTTACAAACTATTTTCATAAATATATAATGACCTAAAGCATATAAAATATAACTTATTAATGTAGTATAACCAGCTGCTAAATAACCGTACCTTTTAATAAATATGAAATTTAATACTACATTTGTTACAGCAGCAAATATAGAAGCTAAACCAACATATTTAGTCTCTGAATAATAATATTCAATATTGGCAAATACATTAAATAAGAAAGTGTAGAATATACTAGCAGACACAGGTGGAATAATATATATTGCTTCATAGTATTCAGAAGTTGCAAATATTTTAATAGCTTCTGGAGCAAATAGAATTAATAATAAATTAGCCAATGCTACTAATATAATTAGATAATTTGCATTATTTTTTAAAGATTTTAATTTTTTTTCGTTATTTTCATTAATAGTTTGATAAGTCCATGGAGTAAGTGATTTTAAAATAGCATCATTTACAATAATCATTAATGAAGATAAACTATAAGCAAGTCCATATATTCCAGCTTCGGAAGCACTACACATATCATTAATCATAATTCGATCAAATCTTGTTAGTAATTTTGAAGATAAAAAATGGGGAATTAATGGTATACAATAAGCAAATATAAATTTTATATATTTTTTATCAAATCTATTTTTAGATTTAAATAAATTATAAATATATACTGCTAATCCAATAATAATATTTACAAAGGCCACACCATAAATATGACCATAACCTTTATTAGATACAAAATGGATTAATATAATGCTTAAGATAGGTCCTAAAGTACCCATTATTACAGATAATATAGTCATTAATTTATATTTAAAGTCATATCTTTCTTTTGCAGCCCATAAATTAAAAGCAGCAAAGAAGAGTATATCTAAAAACATAATTGCTACAATTGGTAAGGGAAAACCAATAATATCTCCATATATTAGATGAATAATATAATAAGCCGTAAAACACAATAAGCATAGTCCAGTAACTAATGTCTGAGCAGTAGCTATAAAACCATTTCTATCATCTTTATATTCTTTCATAGCAGAATAAGTTGCATAATTAAAGACATTTAATGTAGCAAAAATAATAAATATATCATACCATGATTGATATAAAGTGTATTGAGCATATTCTTCGGTTGTTAATAGTCTAGTGAAAATTGGAGTAGCTAAAACCGTTATTCCTTTTTGAATAATACTAGCCAAAAAAGCCCATAAAGATGCTTTAGCTACTACTGACATTTCTTTATATTTTTTAATAATTTTTTTTATCATTTTTTATTTATCTTTTCCTTATAATAATCATAACTTGGATCTCTATATCCGTCCAATTTGTAATCTAAATTTAATTTATAATAAATTTTTCTAACAATTAAAGAATTGTGAAAAATCTTTTTTAATATTTTTATCGGCTTGTAATATAAGTAGGCATACATATATGCTTTGAAAGATATTTTTACTTTATTTTGTTTGCACAAAGATATTGATTCTTTTGTAAAACTATTATGGTCAATACTTATTAACTTACCAATATTCTTATTAATGTTTTGTCTAAAGCTTTTAGTATCAAATACTTTATTAAATGAATCTAACTTATTAATGGCATATAGACTAAACATAGTACGTAGGCATTTTTTGCAATGTGAGCAATTATTAAAACCATTATTACTTTTGCTTCCACTGGATTCCATGCCACAAACTTTTAAATTATTTTGTGCCGGTTTATAATCAGCAATGTATTTAATTTTTTCATTTCTATTGACTTCAATACCAGTGGAATATACTGACAAATTTTCTGTATTTAAATTTGCAACTGTAAATATATCAATTGCAGAGCCATCCCATCCTTTAGTTTTTTCTATATCTATGTTAAAATATTCAATTGGAGTTCCTGAACTCGCATAATATATAGAGATGAGTTTTTGTAAAGAAAATGCTACAGAACTAAATGTTGTAGTAAAGAACATATTAAAACCTCGAAATGGTATTTTATAAAACTCATATAAATTGTTATAACAATTTATTGAAATAACATTACATTCTTTAGCAATATTATTAATAAAATTTAAATTGCTTATATATATGTCTTTTACTCTTTGATCAATAAAATCACTAGTACAGCTTGAACTATATATTATATGAGTTAGTCTGTTACTTTTTGGAATAATTTTTGTTACATGTTTAGCAATTGTATAAAATGTATCGACTCCACCAGAACAACCGGTTGCTACTGCATGTTCATTAGAAATAATTTTACTGTCGGTTGGACCCATTAACTTGATATTATTCATTGGATATTTAGAATTATATTTCGCAACCATTGGAATATAATATGTCATTAATTGATAGTATAATCTTTCTGATATAGGAGTTTCATATTCAATATCCATATCATTTTCCATTGCAGCTGTAAGTAAGCCCATAACAAAAGCATCACTACGTTCTATGCATAAATATTTTTTGTATTTTTTTTCAAATTCAAAATAACATTCTTTAGTTTCAATCTGATTATTATTTGGATTTTCAAAAGTTACTTTGGCACATAATTTCACCGATTCACCAAAAATATCTGATTTTCCTTCGGTTATATAAGGCTTACCAATTTTAATTATCTTTTTCATTTTTAACCTCTTTTTCTTTTTACAAGATTATTTCATAAACGAATAATTTTCATCTTTTAATAAATTAGTTGGAGTTAAGAAAGATATGTTAATTTGAGTCATATATTCCTTTAGAACTTCGCTTATTCCGTTATTTAAAGCATTAACTAATTCATTACTTGTTGCAAGTTGCATATTTGCAAATGCATAGTTATCATTTAAATTATAAGAATAGCCATCAAATCCTGCTAATATAACGTTATTTATTCCAAGATTAATCAAAAATTTGATAGCCATTAATCCAGCATTATCCTTAACACCATCTTGATTATTTAATAAACTATTATATGCACATTTAATAAATACATTTTCTTCTGGTATATTTGAAGTTGCTATACATCTTTTATAAGAAGATGGATCTAATTCTTGGTCTCTTCTAAGATTACTTAAAAATATGTAATTATTATTAACATATGGATAATCAAAATTAACACTTATTGTTATTGTATTATTTTGGGAAGCATAACTTTGAATTTGTTCTTTTGCTAAAAATGCACTTTTACCTGGTGCAATCAATAAAATATTTTTATCTTTTATCGTTTCTTTAAATTGAGCTAAATTATTAATTTCTATGGCATATTTATTCATATAACCACTATACAATTTTTCAATATAATCTTTATCGTATGACACTTTTTTATCATCATCCATCATATCAAAAAGTTTATCCATATCTTCTACAGTTAATTTATTTTTATCGCTTAAAAAATTTGCATAATTAGGATGAGCATTGTGAATAGCTGATAAATAATTTGGTATTGAAAACCCCCAAGGTTTTTTAAAGTAAAATACATTTAATATTTTATCAATAATATTTAGTAAAGGTCTAATTTTATAATCCGTATTAAAGTTCTCATTTAAATATTGAGATATTAATTCGGTATTTAAATTACCAGCACCACGACCCATACCGAAAATTGATGAATCTATTATTATATTGTTATCTTTATTTAGCTTAGTTAGTAGTTGAGCATTAGAAAATGCTAATTGTAAATTATTATGTGAATGAAAACCTATGTTTATCGTTTCTAATAAATTTGCTTTTACTAAAGAAAATAATCTTTGTAATTCTTCGCCTTTCATGTTTCCAAAACTATCTACAATATAAAAGGCATATGGTTCAAATTCGTTTACTATATTTATCATTTCTAAAAATTCTTGTTCTGTATAATTTAGAGAAACCATAGGTTGAACAAAAACTTTATATCCTTTATTTTTGATTTGTTTGCAAAATTCTAAAGCTTCATATCTATCTTTTTTATGAAAGGCTACACGTATTCCATCAATAGTTTCATTACTACATACAGGTAAATCGTTTATGTTATATTCACCATAATTTACCATTGCTACAAAAATTCTATCTTGTTTATCATGTGGCATAAATTCTTTAATTTGGTCAAGAGATGTAAATTTACTATTATTTTTATCGTATGTTATTTTATTTGTCAAAAAGCCACATTCAATTATGTTAGTTCCAGATAATAATAAACCATTAATAATCTTCTTGATATTATCATTGCCAAATGCCCAATTGTTACAATAACCACCATCTCTTAGAGTACAATCTAATATTTTAATGCTCATTTTTATCTTGTCCTTTATTTATGTATGTATAAATCGCATCTGCTATTTCAAAATCTTCTGGATAATCAATATCTATGCATTCAATTCCTTTAACCTTTGTTATATGTGGATGCATTCCAATTCTTCTATGATATTTTAAAAACATATCTTTAGTGAAAGCATAAGATGCTACAGTTTCATTATAAAGTGGTTCTAAATCTTGAGTTCTTGGTATATTGGCTGGATCAAAATTTAGAGCCTCTCCATTTTCCTTCCAAAGTAACATATGTAATTCTTCAGCAGTATAGGATGAGTCATATTCGCCACTTTTAACTGCTTTTACACATTCATCAATATGCTCTGGTTTAATAAATGGAGAAGTGCAATGACACATTGAATAAATATCAGCGTCAACTAACTTCACAAATTCAGTAATTAAATCATTACCAGTTGCAGTGCTTAAGTCTAAAAATTCAGGCCTTTTTAAAAATTTAACTCCGGGTATTAAATATTCTTTAATTTTTTCATTACTACAAAATACATATATTTCATCTAATTCCTTACATTTAACTAAAATTTTTAAAAATAAAGTTAATAATGGCGTTCCATCACTAAATTTTCTTATATTTTTTCCTGGTGTTCTTTCGCTATTTAATTTTACTGGTACAAAAGCTACTGTTTTCATTTCTCATTCTCCTTTTCTTTTTTTTAAATAATTCATTAATTCATCTTCAGAATTTGGAATCATTATATTATCTAAGCCAATTGTATTTTTAATTTTATTTAAATAATCTAAATAACTATTTGTTACCAATTTTGGTACTTTATTTGTGCATTTAAATAAATAATATGATTTTATATCTTCATTAAAATAAAGTTTAGAAGCGAGTAGGGAATTTGAAGATATTGTTAAAATTATTTTGTCATGAAAATCCTCATTCATTTGAATGACTTCCCATGGAATATTATTTTCTCCCCATGTATGAATTCCTATATCTTTAAATCGATTAACTTTATTTCTAGGGTGCAATTTAATAATTAAATTATCTTTTCCTACTATATTTGCTATTTTTAAAATTAAATCATAATCATTAATATCTTGGTTATCGCAAAAAAATGATTCTTCAAGGAAAATGTATTTTTGGGGAATATTAATTTTCTTGTAATCAAATACATTATTTAATATATTTTTTAGTTTTATTTCTTTTTTATCTAAAATTGGTATACTGACGATTTGATAATTATGTTCATAGCATACCAACTTAGGGTGATATAGAAAAACTCTTTTAATTAGTTTGTTAATATTAGTTTTTCCTAATATAACTCTAATAATATTATTAAAATTATTATTTTTTAAATTTATTGTATATGTAACAAAACCTTCATCATATCTAAAACATACTAAATTTTTATTGTATTTATATAATTCATCAATAAGTGAATATGTTAAAATATTTAAGTTATAAAAAATTAAGTCATCATAGAAAGTTGAGAATTGATTATGTAAAATGGTTTTTCGATTAAATAGATATTTTATATATTTTTTTATTTTATTTCCAGAGTTTAGTTCCTTATATGTTATATAATAAACGTTATGAAATATTTTTAAATTCTTTAACTTTTCAGCTTTTGACTCTGAACCAACGGAAATATCCGTGATTATTATGTCATTTAAGTCATCTTTCAAATTATTAATCACTATATTAATCGCAGTTATTAGTTGAAAATATGTATTTGCTATTATTAAATTTCTTTTTTTCATTTTTTCATTCCTCTTATTTTAATTTTAATTGTATAATCTGCCTGTAAACTTACAATATATTAGCCAAGCAAATTTAAATATAGTTAAATTTATTGATATTAAAATGCACGCTATTTTATCTCTTGTAGCAGTTTTATTATCTTTTAATATATCTTTTGTATGTGATTTTATATATCTTCTATATTCTTTTTCTTTATCTCTAAGTCGATTTTTAACATATAACATTTGTCTTAACGTACTTATACGAGAGTATACATTAGCTCTAACAACTGCTTTTTTTAAATCTGGGTATTTTTTCAATACATAATTGCCCATTTCTTCATATGCTGATATAAGTAGTAATTTATTTTCGTTAAAAGTTGAAGTTAAAATAGAATTTGATCGTATCATATAATTATATTTAATTTCTAAATTAAGAGCTATTTTTTTGGATATATCAACTAATTTATATGTTGTATATGCATCTTCAAAAATTTTCCCTTTTGGAAATTTAATGTTATTAAATAAATCTTTTTTATATAACTTTGCACAAGAAGCTACATTTATATCATTTTGATATAACATTTTTCCAAGTGTATCATGAGGATTCAATGTTTCTTTTAAATTTTCCTTTTGTTTTAAAATTTTACCGTTTTCATAAACAGCTTGATAAGAACAAATTGAAATATCGGCACTTTCATCAACAATAGTATCATAAAGAAATTGAACATAATCTTTTTCTACATAATCATCTGAATCTATAAATGTAACATACAATCCAGTGGCTTTTTCTATGCCTTTATTACGAGCATCAGATAATCCACCGTTTTCTTTATTTATAATGAAAATTCTTTTATCCTTTTTTTTGAAATTTTCACATATAGTTAAACAATTATCAGTACTACCATCATTCACTAATATAATTTCTAAATTTTTATATGTTTGATTAATAATACTATTAACACATCGTTTTAAATATTTTTCCACATTGTAAATTGGAACAATTATTGAAATTTTATCTTTATTCATATTTTTCATCTCCTAGTTTTTTAAATTTTTTGATAATAACAGCGGAATAATTAAAAACATAATAGTAAAAATAGCGGCTGCATATCCTGTCCCAAATATTAAAACTTTTTCAAAGAGAGTATAAAAAATAAATGAAACAAAAAATGAATAATATAAATTTTTTATATTTTTGTTTTTTATTTTTTTAATATTCAGCCAAATATTTATATATACACAAACATATGCTAATAATAAAATTATTCCTCCAGACATAAGCAATTCCAATATCAAATTATGTGAATTGCTTAACATAAATTTTGATAATAACTTTGGTGTGCTTCCTAAACCATATCCAAATAAAATATGATATCCTATTAAGTTTTGATATAAGAAATGCCATAATTTATCTCTGCCTGATAAACCATCATCAAATCTTAAAATGTAATAATTTATGAAGTTAAAAATATTTTTGTTATTAAATATAATTAAAATTAAAATTGCGATAAACGAGATAGTAACAAATAATTTGAATTTTTTTTGATTGTTACTATCTAAAAAGAAATATAAAAGCAAAAAAATTAAAGAAGAGAATATTGAAGCCCTTGAAAAGGTAAATATAAGATTATAGATTAGTATGATATAGCATATTAAATATATAGGTTTCTTCAATTTTGATTTTATAAATAAAAATGTATTACAAAAAATTCCTAAATATAAGATTTGACCAAAAGCATTACGATGTGAGAAAAATGAGGATAAATTTATATATTTACTATTTATGGAACTAATATGTATTAAAAAGTTAAAATTTTTAACAATGTTAAATATACAAGCTATTATGACAAATGATAGAAAAAATTTAAAAAAATTAGATAAGTCTATATTTTGAACATGTAAATTTCCTAAAATAATATAACTAAAAATAAAATGCATTGCATATAATATTGGCAAAACAATATATATTAATTCTAGTAATTTTAAATTTAATGATGAAATATAAACTAAATATTGTATTGCTGCTATACTTAGGACAATAGCTAATGGTAATGATTTAGATTTTTGGATATTCTTAAATTTAAATAAACAAATTAAAAACATTAATATTATATATATTGCATCCATTACCCAAACAATATTTTTGGAATTCGATATAAAATTTAAATTCTCTAATATAATGGAAGGAAACAATGCTAATATTATCATAAAAATTAATAGCTTTGAAATGTTTTTATCAGTTATTTCCTTCATGTTTAGTCTCCCTTAGAAATAGCTTGTAAAATGTTGCTCGTAAACAGTTTGGCATTAGTGAAACAATTAAACTTGCTAAACTAGTTTTTAAAAACTCAAATAAGCTAAAGAACCCATTTTTAAAGTGTTTATATTTAAAATTTAAAATAGGCTTTAGATATTTAATACCACCTCGTCTTTGAAAGAAAACCTTACTAGTTCTAACATAATATAAAATTTCTTGATAATTATAAAATATATATCCATTTTCTATCATTCTTATATATAAATCATAATCCTCTGTTAAAGGACTATGTTGATAACTTCCACTTTTTCGTACTGCTTCTACTTTAAAAATTACCGTTGGTTGAATCATTGGACATCTACTATGTGCAAATTTTATTATATCTATTTGATTTTCTGGCATTTTCCTATAGGAAACCACATTATTTAAGGAATCTATAAATTCAACGGCATTACTTCCGATTAAATCGATTTCTGGATTATTTAATAAATAATTCATTTGTTTTTCAAATTTCTCTGGAACAGCATAATCATCTGAATCCATAATAGCAGCCCATTTATTTGTACACATTTCTAGACCTTTATTATATGCAATTCCTGCGCCTTGATTATTTTCAAATTCAAAACATTTAAAAATATTAGGCGATTTTTTAATTGCTTCATTGATTACTTTTTCTTGCTTTTTTGTAAGTTTTCCATCTTTAATTATAATAAATTCATTAGTTTTATATGTTTGATTCAAGATGCTATTTATGCTTGCTAATAAATGATTTTCGTCTACTTTATCATAAATGCTCATAATAACACTATAATTCTCTAGTTTGTTCATGCTTACTTAGCTCCTTTACCAAACAAAACTGCCTTAATAGTGTCAAATATACATTTAATATCTAATTTTAAAGATTGATTTCTAATGTAGTAATATTCTAAGCTTAATCTTTCTTCATATGTTGTATTTGATCTACCATGGCAAGCCCACCAACTTGTTATCCCAGGTCTTATACTTTCATATAAACTATGATTACCTTCATGAGCATCAAGTTCACCAGGTACTAGTGGACGAGGCCCTATTAAAGACATATCTCCAATTAAGACATTTATAAATTGAGGTAATTCATCTAATGAAGTTTTTCTAAGTACTTTACCCATCTTTGTTATTCTTGGATCATTAGAAAACTTTTGGTTTAATTCCCATTCCTTTTTATACTTAGGATCTTTAAGTAGTTCCTTTAACACTTCATCAGCATTAGTTACCATAGTTCTAAATTTATATAGTTTGAAAACCTTTCCATTTTTCCCAATCCTTTTTTGGTTGTAAAAAATTGATTTAAAGTCACCACTTATCATATAACTTATCTTAACTATTATAGATATAGGTAGTAGTATTACTATTCCTAGTAATCCGCATACTATATCAAATAGTCTTTTGACAAACAAATAAGCATAATTTTTCTTTTTGTTTTCCTTTGTTACTGCCTCTTCCACAGTAATACTTTCATTCATATCTAACTCACCCTTTTTTAAACCCCTGAAGTTTGACATAGAAGTTTTAATTTTATGTTAAAACTAAGTAATTTAACATAAACATTATAGCATATTTTAAAGGTTTATGGTAGTTTTGTCAAGATTTGTTCAATATTTTTTGCATTTATAGTAAAAATTGGAAAAATAAATGTCAACTTAACTTATTTTTCGCTAAAATAATCGCCATGGGAGGTGATTATTATAAAACTTAAGAACAAATATACTTTAATTAATATTATTGATTTATGGTTAAACACAAAGAATAATTTAAAGATTCAATCAAAGCAAAAATATGAAAACATTATCAATATATATATTAAAGATGAATTTGAAAACAAATTAATGAATAAAATTGACTACAAAAACTATGAAGAATTTTTTAAAAAATTAAGTAAGAAGAATGTTTCAATATCTGTCCAAAAGACAATTATCTATATTATAAAGTCTGCTTTAAACTTTGGATTTAAGAATAAATATTGTAATTATGTGGAATTAGATACTATTAAATTTAAGAAAATGCATCAAAATATTTATACCCTATCACTTGATGAACAAAGAAGAATTGAACAAGAGCTATTAAATAAAGTAAATATTAGAAAGTGTTGTTTATTGTTATGCTTATATACTGGCCTTCGTGTTGGTGAAGTTTGTGGTTTAAAATGGGAAGATATTAATTTTCAAGCTAAAACTATTCAAATAAAAAGGACAATTCAAAGAATTAAAAATACTAATACAGATACAAAGACAATTCTTATTGAAAGTACGCCTAAAAGTGATACATCCAATAGAATTATTCCAATTCCTAACTTTTTAATAGATATATTAAGAAGATTTAGAAAAGAAGAAAGTTTTTTCCTTCTTTCAAATAGTACTAGTTTATATGATCCAAGGTTATTAGAATCATTTTATGAAAGAATACTTACCAAATGCTTAATAAATCACAATAAATTTCATACTTTAAGGCATACTTTTGCTACTAGGGCAATTGAATCTAAAATGGACGTTAAAACTCTTAGTGAAATTCTTGGCCATTCAAGTATTGATATAACTTTAAAGTTATATGTTCATCCTTCACAGGAACTCAAGAAAAACTCCATAGAAAATTTAGTCAATTATATTACCAATTATTAAGAATCCTAACAAAATGGATTCTTTTTTTACGTAAAATTAAAACTTCTACGTTAATTTTCAGGGGTTTAAAAAAGGGTGAGTTAGATATGAATGAAAGTATTACTGTGG
>CANQZN010000011.1 GCA_947628365.1 uncultured Bacilli bacterium
AAAGAGTATAATGAAATAGAGAAGGGGGATATACTAGAGAAGTTATTATATATATTTGTATGTGATAATGAAGAAGAATTAGATAGTATATATAAAGGGGATAAGTTAATGGAAGAGATAAGAAAAGAAGTTAAGAGATTTGACCAACCAGGAGATGAGGTATTATATTACAATAAAGAAGCCTTAGATAGACGAGCAATGATCTGGGAAGGCAAAATGGATGTGGCAAGAAAAATGTTTGAACTTGGTTCAGATATAGATTTTGTTAAAAAGGCAACTGATTTAGATGAAGATGAACTTTTAGAGTTAAAAGAAAAAGTTGAAAAAGAAAAGCGTTAAAAGTTAAGAAAAATCTTAACTTTTTTTAAGTTTTGAATAAAAAACGTGAAAAAAAGCCATAATTTTGTTGAAAGGTAAGATTATGGCAAAATATAAAGTAGATATAACAGGTTTGAATACTAATGAAATTAAATTATTATCTAATAAAGAAACGACTAAATTATTTGAAGATTTAAAAAATGGTGATACCAGTGCAAAAGAAAAATTAATTAATGGTAATTTAAGATTAGTTTTATCCATTTTAAAAAAATTTAATAATTCCAAATATAATATGGATGATTTATTTCAAGTTGGAGTTATTGGTTTAATTAAAGCTATTGATAACTTTGATGTATCTCTTGGTTTAAGATTATCAACATATGCAGTTCCTCTTATAAGTGGAGAAGTTAGAAGATATATTAGAGATAATACTTCAATGCGTGTAAGTAGAGGAGTTAAAGATTTAGCTTATAAGATATTAAAATTTCAAGATGATTATTTAAGTGTCCATGGTAATATTCCCACTAGTGATATTATTTGTAAAGAACTTGGAATAGAAGAATATGAAATTGCTTATGCTTTGGATGCCCTAAAAGAACCAATGAGTATCTTTGAACCCATTTATAATGATGGTGGTGATACTATTTATGTATCTGATCAAATTGCTGATACTAAAGATAAAAATACAGATAAAGATATGATAATCTCTTTAAGAAAAGCATTTCAAAAAATCAAAACTCGTGAAAAAGAAATACTGGTATCCCGTTTTATTGTTGGTAAAACACAAATGGAAATTGCCGATTCCTTAGGAATTAGTCAAGCTCAAGTTTCAAGAATAGAAAAAAATGCAATTAAAAATGTGAGAAATCTAATTAAATAACATATAATTAATTAAGGTGAAAATATGCTTTTAAGTGATTTACAAGCTAAAGATATAATCAATGTTAAAGATGGCAATAATTTAGGTAGAATTATTGATGCTAAAATAGACTCTACTGGCAAAATTACTTATTTTGTTTCTGAACAGCGAAAAATGTTAAGAAGAGTAACGCGTGGTGGTGATGTTACTTTTGATTTTGCTCAAATAAGAAAAATTGGTGAAGATGTTATTTTGGTAGATCTTTAGTTATTTATATCCCTTCTAATATTTGACAAACAAGAAAATTTTACTATAATAAAGAGAAAAAAAGAAGGGGAATATCTAATGAGCTATATTATCCATACTGATTATTTATATGATAATAAAGGTAATATTTTTGGTTATGTAGGTAGAGATTTAACTACTAATAAAACCAGATATTTTTTAATAACTCCTCATTTTTTAGAGGAAATAACTGATTTTGCAAATCTTGATGCTAAGGTAGATAAAAAATTACAATCAGCAGGTTTCTTTAGAGAAGCTAATTTTTGGAATTTACCGAGTGAATATCAAGAAATACTTGCAATGGTTAAAGAAATGCATGCTAAATTTAATACTAGTTTAGGTTATCCTAATAACTTATTAGAAATTAATTGTGAAAATCTAAAGGCTCATTTTTATATTAATCATCATTTTGCTTTGTTAAAACAGAAAGCCATGTATAATCCTCTTACTAATGAACTATTACTTGCCTATGATTTTCATAATTATTCTAAAGAAGAATTACTTAAATTTAAATCAATGCTTCTTTATATAATGGGAATTATTAAAACTTCTCAATGTGTGTTTGATAAAGATAAGGAAGAAGTAAAAGTTCAAAGTGGTTTTAGATATGATATCTATAAAGTTATCCAATATACTTTATTAAATGGTGATTGCTTTTTATTAAAAGAGTACATTGTAGATAGAACAAAAAAAGATGCCGATATTCTAAATGATTTAATTAATGATTATGAGTGTAATTTAATAGATCCTAAATATGAAATGATTTATGATAAAGAAATTATGACTTTAATTAAACAAATTACTACAGGATCATTAATGTTATCCCGTTATAATGATAGTATTGATGCTTATTATAAAAAAATGGAGACAGTTATAAATGATCACCATCTAGCACAAGAACTATTATACGCTACTCAAGATAAAACAAATAATTATCCTTTAAAATTAACTTTAGAAAAGTATAGAGCATCCCTAAAATAAACCAAATTGTTTAAAATAATGGTTTATGATATAATTAATATGTGATTTAATATGAAAAAGAAAATAATCTTTATTTCTTCAATTTTATTAGTTATAGATTTAATCACAAAATTTGTAATAAATAGTACTTTAGAACTTTATGAAAGTAAAAATATAATTACAAATTTCTTTTCTATTACTAGAATTTATAATGATGGAGCATCTTGGAATATTTTTTCAGGTCAAAGATTAATATTAATTTTAGTAAGTGTTATTATTTTAATTATTCTAATTAAGTATAGTCAAAGTTTTAAACAAAATATGCGTAATACTTTAGCTTTTGGTTTTCTATACTCTGGTATATTAGGTAATTTAATTGAAAGAATTTTATTTGGTCATGTGACAGATTATTTAGATTTTACATTTTGGAATTATGATTATCCAGTATTTAATTTAGCCGATGTATTTATTATTTGTGGCTTGATACTTTTAGTTATAGCAATTTTAAAAAAGGAAGATATAAGTGGAATTAGTATTAGAAGTAAATGATATAAGAATAGATAAATATTTAAGTGATAACCTAGATTATAGTAGAGAAGTTATCACTAAAATGATTAAAGAAGGGTATATATTAGTAAATAACATAAAAATAAAACCTAGTTATAAAGTAAAAAATAATGATATAATAACTATTGATGAAAGTTATAAGAGTAAGCAAGATATTACCCCAGTATCCATGAAATTAAACATTGTTTATGAAGATAAAGATATCATGGTTATTGATAAACCCAGTGGTTTAGTTGTCCATCCCGGTAATGGTAATTATAATAATACTTTAGTTAATGGTCTTATGTATTATACTAATGAGTTAAGTGATTTAGGTGGGGATGAGAGAGTTGGTATAGTTCATCGTTTAGATAAAGATACCTCTGGTTTAATGCTTGTTGCTAAAACTAATGAAGCTCATGCTATTTTGGCCGATGATTTTAAATATAAAAGAGTATATCGGGAATATTATGCATTGTTAATTGGTAATTTTCCAGCCGAAAGTGCCCATATTGATGCTCCGATTGGTCGTAGTAAAACTAACTTTAATAAAATGGAAGTACAAGAGGATGGTAAAAGTGCTAGAACTAATTTAAAAGTTTTAAAAAGATATAAAGATTATACTTTAGTTAGTTTAGTTTTAGAAACTGGTAGAACGCATCAAATAAGAGTTCATATGGCTTATATAGGTTATCCAATTTATAATGATCCAGTTTATCAAAATACACCTGCAACAGAATTTGGTCAATTTTTACACTCAAAAGTTATAAGATTTACTCATCCTATAACTAAAGAGAAAATGGAATTTTCTAGTGATTTACCTAAGTATTTTCAAGATTTTCTTGATAAATTAGATTAACATTAATATACTACTGAAAACATAAACTATAAAACAAAAATAAGGAATACTTAATAATTGGTAACGTCCAAAAATACTTTTTATCTTTCTAATTAAAAGAAATGCTACAATCATCAGTGTCAAACTAAGTAAAATACTGTAAACTAAATGACTGTGATAACTAAAAATTATGGAAAGCATAAAAATAAGAATATAATTGGAGCATAATAAGAATATAAGGTCGTTATCTAGTAAGTCTAACCAAACAATTTGACATATTGGTACTAGAATATAGAGAATTACCGCAATATAAATAAGAAAAAATAAATTCATGATTTCACCCTTTACTAATATTATGAAAAAGGGTAGAATAATATGAAAAGGAGTTAACTAATAAATGAATATAATTATAAATAATAAAGATGAATTAATAATGAGTTTAGTCCATTATTTTGTGACAGAAGAAAACTATACCCCAATTAATGTTCAAGGCGCAAAAAATGAGATTTGGCTTGAAAATTTAGATAACCCATATCGTATTGTTAGAATAAACTTTAAGTATATTCATAATATGGAACAATATAATACTGATTTATTTAAAATGCATTTTGTTATGAAACAAATAAAAAAGAAGACTTTATCCCTAAAAATGAATGCCTTAAATATATGTTTAGATGTTAATGATAATGTCAAGTTAGATACAGAAGATAAAACAATAGATTCTATTAGTGTAAGTGATCTTAATGATTTAAAGAAAAATAAATTATTAGGTAAGTATTATCCTAAAATAACAACTAGTAAATTAAAAAATACTAAGAATCTTGATGAAATAATTAATGCAACTGAAGATATTAATAAAAAGACTGCTAGAGAAAATAATCAATATGAAGATATCTTTAAACCTAAAAAAATAGTTATGACTAAAGTAATTATAGCTATTTGTGTAATAATGTATTTTATCTCTTTATTTATAACTAATGATTTTACAACATCTTTAGTCTTACTGGGTGCTAATAATAAATTTTTAGTCATGCATGGGGAAGTATATCGTTTAATTACATCAGCATTTTTACACGGTAATTTATTTCATTTACTTATTAATATGTATTCATTATGGATCATTGGTTCCCAAATGGAAACATTCGTTGGTAAAACTAAATTTACAATTATCTATTTGTTAAGTGCTTTAATGGGTGGTTTGTTTAGTGTTATCTTCTTAAAAAATGGTATTTCGATTGGTGCTAGTGGAGCAATATTTGGTTTACTTGGAGCTTTCCTTTATTTTGGTTATCATTATCGCTTGTATTTATCTAATGCTCTAACTACCCAAATTATTCCTATAGTTATTTTAAACTTAATATTAGGTTTTACTATTACTGGTATTGATAATGCTTCCCATATTGGTGGCCTTATTGGTGGTTATTTAGCTACTATGATAGTAGGTCTTAAATATAAAAGTAGTAGATCAGAAAATATTAATGGTTTAATTGTTTATACTTTATTAGTTGTTTTCTTAATTTATGTTCTTTTCAATTTAGCGTGATATATGCCCCTTCATTTTGTAAAATTTCGCATATTTTATAAGTGAAGGGGATTTTAAATGAGTGTTAAGTATATAGATGTTAAAGAACCTGTTTTAAAAAATAAAGAACATTATTTGACAAGTGATTATAAAGTACGAGGGGATAGAAGTACCCATAATGGTATGGATATGATAGGTAAAAATCACGGAATTGATGAAGTTATTGCTATTTATGATGGTGTAGTTATTACTAGTAAATATTCAACATCAGCTGGTTATTATGTCGAAATAGAACATGAAAATAAATATATATCTCGTTATTTACATATGAAAAAAGGAACTATTAAAGTTAAAAAAGGTGATATAGTTACAAAGGGAACAATTTTGGGAACAATGGGAAATACTGGTAATAGTCATGGTGCCCATTTACACTTTGCTGTCTATGATAATAAACGTATTCCTCAAGATCCACTTCCATACCTCCTTGGTAATTTAAATTTTAATTCTGATTATTTTCGTATATTTGTGTCAAATATTCAGTCTTCATTAAATGCAAAAGTTGATGGTATTCCAGGACCTGAAACTTTATCAAAAACAATTACAATTTCTGCTAAAACTAATCGTAAACATCCAGTTGTCAAATTTATTCAAGAATATTTATTTAATTTAGGTTATACTGAAATAGGAACTGCTGATGGCATTGCGGGTCCTAAGTTTACTAAAGCTATTAAACATTTTCAAAAAGTTAATGGTTGTGTAGTTGATGGTATAATCACTAAGAAAAATAAGACTTGGAAAAAGTTACTGAAGTTAAATTAGATAGTGAGAAATCGCTATCTTTTTTGAATTTTGAAAATAAAAATGTTGTAAGTTAACAACATTTTTTTGATAAAACTTGACACCGGGGGGGGGTAATATATAATTATCTTATAAAATAAAGGAGAGTTATTTTATGAGAGTTAATAACAAAAAATATTTATTAATAATACTTTCGGTAGGAGTAATACTAACCGGTGTCATAGTGTTGAGGCCAAAAGAAGAAGTAAAGTTGGATAATGTAATATTAAAACAAGAAGTAAATAATAAAACATTTGCAATGTATAAAGAAACTGGTGAAAATAATTACGTCAAAGTAGAAGACAATAAATTTCCAGATATGTATGTTCTTAATATAGAAAAATCAAAATGTATAGATAATAATGGAAATGAATTAGATGGAGTACTCGGTTATGAAAATGATAAAGTAACAATAACAAGTGGAAATACAACCTATTGTTATTTATATTTTGATAAAAGTTTAGGAGAAGAAATAAAAGAAACAAATCCTAATAAATTAAGTACAGCTATCAAAGGAGCAATGTATCGTTTTCAAGGACAACAAAGTGACGGAGTAAATAATTATATTTGCTTTGGGACAAGTGATAAAGAAAAGTGTACAAGCGCTCCAGATAAGTATATGTATAGAATTATAGGAATAGAAGCTGAAACCGGAAGAGTAAAAGTAATCAAGAAAGAAGCTTTAAATGAAACAGTACAATGGTGGGATAATTATGATGAAGATAAAACATTCCCGGAAAGTAGAATATATGAAGCACTAACTAAATTTTTAAACAATAAAGACTATGTCCCAGAAGGTTGGGAAGAAAAGATATCTAATAATACATGGATATATGGAGATATGTGGAATAATGATACATTAGGAGCAAAACAAACCGGAGCAGGATTATATCAAACAGAAACAGGTCAAAAAGTAACCCAATGGTATAATCATGCAACGAAAGATACACCAGGAGCAATTGCAACAACAGTAGGATATGAGTACTCTCCTTATAAAGATACAATAGTATATTATACAAAAGGAAATGGAAATTGGACAGAAAAGTTTGAAGGAAAAGTAAGTTTAATGTATCTACATGATTATCATTATTCCGTAAGTGATGATGCTAATTGCCAATATGATCAAAATAATTATGATGTATGTAGAACTGGATGGATGCATTTAAGTCAAAATGATTCTGATGCAAAGAGTCCACATGAGTGGACATTGTCGCGTTATGGCTGGAATCCTTGGAACGGTTGGTTCAATGGGCGCCGTGTGCATTGTGCAGGTTATACTGGCCATCCTTGTTTGGTGGACAGTTATTCCGTGCGTCCAGTCTTCTATCTTGCATCCGTAAATCAATTATTGGGTGGAAGCGGAACTTCTGAAGACCCATTTATACTAAATTAGAAGAATTTATAGATATCGCCCAGGGTGGCTTAGGCGCCCAGGCACTTAATTTAAAACCATTATTGCAATTTTGGCAATAATGGTTTTCATTTGCAAATTTTTTTATAAATTTAATAATAAAAAAAAGGAAATCGAAGGGTCGGTACCTAATATTATAAGTGAAGAGAGAAAAATAAAAATAATTTTAATCTCTTTAATATAAAAAAGAAATGGAGGTGAAAAATGAACACCGAAGAAAAAGAATTCTTTGATTTATCTTGTGATCGAGTATTTAAAGCTGTAATACTAGATAGTAAAGATTATCGATTTTTAACTTTATTATTAAGGGATATAATGGAAGATGATACACTAGAAATAAAGAGTGTAACAGTATATGAAATACCAGTAACTAGTGTAGAAGAAAAAGTTAAAATAGTTGATATTATAGCAAAATTAAAAAATAATAAAGTAATAAATGTGGAATTAAATACTAGTTTTGGAAAAGCAGTAAAGGAAAGAAATATATTTTATTACTATGGCTTATTAAATCGAAATATTAAAAGAGGAAAAGAAGGTAAGAAACCTAAATATGACGAAATAATTCAAATAAATCTTAATTTAATAAGTGAAGATAAATATGACAAAGAAGAAATTAGAATATATAATTTGGCAAGAGAAGAAGTATATTATGAAAATTTCAAGATAATAAATATCAACGTTGTTTACTATAAGAAATTATGGTATGATAAGATAATAAAAGAAGGAATAAAGGAACACATATATGTAGTAGCATTAGCATCAAAGAAAGAAGAATTAAAAGCTTTATCGAAATTGGATAGGTTAGTTAAGGAGGTAGCAGATAAAGTGTTTGAATTAAATGATGATGATAATGAAAGAATGAAAATAGAACAAGAAAGAGATGCAAGATTAATTTATGAGAATAGTATGAAATATTCTAAAGAAGAAGGAATTGAAGAAGGCAAAGAATTAGGAAAACAAGAGGGAGAAAGTAATGCTAAACTAACAATAGCCAAAAAATTAATAGATACAAATGCAGATAAAAAATATATACTTGATATTACTGGTATAAGTGAAAAAGAATATGAAAAAATTAAACAAAGCGAGAAATAATAAT
Organism: uncultured Bacilli bacterium; assembly: GCA_947628365.1. GTDB lineage: Bacteria > Bacillota_I > Bacilli_A > RF39 > UBA660 > SIG200. Next base: position 8,673 of record CANQZN010000011.1, read on the forward strand.
TCATATTTATTAGTTGATTGTATAATGAAGGAGGTAGTTGGTAAAGTGTTTGATGAAAAAGATATTGAAAGAATGAAAAAAGAGCAAGAGAGAGATGCCAGATTAATTTATCAAAATAGCATGAGATATGCAGAAGAAGAAGGAATTGAAGAAAATAAACTAGAAATAGCTAAAGAAATGCTTAAGAAAATATTTTTATTAAAGATATAGTAGAAATCACTAAATTAAGTGAAGAACAAATATTAAAGTTAAAATAGTTTAAATATAGTATAATAAAAGATAGATAATCTTTAGGTAAAATGTCGCGGTATGGCTGGAACATTTGGAACGGTTTTTTCAATGGGCACATTGTGAATAGTACCGGGTATACTAACAATTGGAGTTTGAATGGCAGTCTTTCCGTGCGTCCAGACTTCTATAACTTCTGAGATAATATGGTTAAGGCTATATTTTGAGAAAGATAGAGGACAAAGATTATCTCGGATTTTTATCCAAAGTAAAGACGGAGATGATTTATTTTACGAAATAAATCTATAAACTCCGTTATTTGTATTTATAAATACATGTAATCTATTTTATAATAAAAAGTAGGTAGTCTTGTTTAAATGTCGCGTTTTGGCTGGAATACTTGGACTGGTTATTTCGATGGGCACAATGTGAATAGTGCTGGTTATACTAACACTAATAGCTTGGCGGGCAGTCTTTCCGTGCGTCCAGACTTCTATAACTTGTGTGATAATATGGTTAAGGCTATATTTTGAGAAAGATAGAAGACAAAGATTATCTAGGATTTATCCGAAAATGGAACGAGGATGGAAAAGTTTTAAGAAACTACCTTTTAAACCTCGTTATTTTTATACAAATTTTTAAAAATTACTTTTAAAAATAGAATTATGAAATTATAATAATAGATAGATAGTCTTTAGGTAAAATGTCGCGTAATGGCTGGAACACTTGGACTGGCTGGTTCAATGGGCACAATGTGAATAGTACAGGTTATACTAACAATCCTAGTTTGGTGGACAGTTATTCCGTGCGTCCAGCCCACTATAACTTCTGGGATAATATGGTCAAGACTATATTTTGAGAAAGATAGAGGACAAAGATTATCTGGGATTTTATCCAAAATTAAAACAGAGATGGTATATTTTACGAAAAGGCCTATTAACTCTGTTATTTTTTTATTATTTAGAAGTTATTTATTATTATTTATTTCTTTTAAAAGTCAAAAATAAAAATTATAATATTAATAGGTAATCTTGAGAATTATGTCGCGTAATGGCTGGAATCCTTGGAACGGTTGGTTCAATGGGCACAATGTGAATAGTACAGGCTATACTAACAATACGTATACGATTAACAGTCTTTCCGTGCGTCCAGCCCACTATAACTTGTGTGATAATATGGTCAAGGCTATATTTTGGGAAAGATAGAGGACAAAGATTATCTCGGATTTTATCCAAATTAAAAGCGGAGATGATTCATTTTACGAAATGTTCTAATACTCCGTTATTTTTATTTTTCAAACTATTTCATGTATGGTATAATATCTATTAAGATAGGAGGAAAGACAACAAAACGTAGTAAAAAAAAGACAAAAACAATATGGAAAGTGGGTGTATCAAAATTAAAAATGATACTTTAGAACTTAGAAAATCTGGTAAATTTTATCACGCTTTTGGGGACAATGCTACTATTTTACATTATATTATGGGATATAAGATAGTAGCAGAAAAGGGTGGTGCTGGTTTTCCAGAAAGTGCAATTAATAAGGTTATCAATGCCTTAGAAGATAACGAAATATCATATATAGTTTATGACAAAGAAGTAATCGAATATGAAAAAGATTTTAAAAAAATTAATGCTTATAAGAGTATATTAAAAAAAGGTGTAAAAGCATTATCAAACGAAGAAAGATTTCAAAAAATTGAAAAGAAAATTACAGGAATGAGTGCTAAAGAGTTAGATAATCTTTTAGATTTGATAGAAGATGCAATATCATAGCGAAAAATTTCTAATTGTTAAGAACCTAAAAAAGTTTATACTTGATTTAGAAGTAATGTTGGTAAATTTTCCTAAAAAAGAATTTTTAACAAAAGATATGATTTATAAAGATGCTTTAGAAGTTTTAGAACTTGTATATATAGCTAATACATTAGATGACTTAAAAGAAAGAAAACAATTACAAATTAGAATTTTAGCTAAAATTAGTATGTTAGATTTTTATTTGGAAAGGGCATATAAGAAAAAATATATAAATGAAAAACAATGCTTAGCTAAATCTAGTGAATTAGAAGTTATAGATAAAATGATTTATAAATGGATAAAAAGTGAAGGAAGTTAATCTTGAAAATATTTTAGCAATTTATGAATTAGAAATTTCTAAAAATGTTAAAAACAAAAGGAAAATTTACTTGTTTGAAAAAAATAAATTTCAAAATATTAATAGTATTATTCAAATTTTAAAAACTGGTAAATATGATGGTGGTAAATATAATATTTTTTTAATCAAAGAGCCTAAATATCGAATAGTAATGGCTTTAGATATCAAAGATAAAGTTATTAATCATTTTATAGCAAGATATGTTTTAGAAAAGAAATTATCTAAATATTTTGATCCTCGTAATGTAGCAACTAGAAAAAATATGGGAACAGATTATGGTATAAAATTATTAAAAAAATATTTAGAAAAAAATAAGAAATATGCCAATTTTTATATTTTAAAATTAGATATTAATAAATACTTTTATTCAATTGACCAACAAATATTAAAAGATATGTTGAAAGATAAACTTGATGAAGAAGAATTTCGCTTTCTTGAAATAATTATTAATAGTACTAATTCAGAATATATTAATCAAAAAATTGCTGATTTAAAAGCTAGATATATTCAAAAACATCCTAATTTAGCTAAAGAAATTAATAATTTACCAAATTATGTAAAAGGGAAAGGATTACCAATTGGTAATATGACTAGTCAGTTTTTATCAATATTTTATTTATATGAATTAGATCATTATATTGTGCATAATTTGCATATAAAATATTATGTTCGTTATATGGATGATTTTGTTTTAATTCATCAAGATAAAAAAGTTTTGGAAAATGCTCGAAATGAAATAGAAAAAATGTTAATCAATAAATATAAATTAAAAGTTAATAATAAAAAAACTAAAATTGTTGGAGCAAAACAAGGATTTACTTTTTTAGGATATACATTTAAAGTTATTAATAAAAAAACAGTTGTGAAAATAACCCAAAGTGGGTATGAAAAAATAAAGAAAAAAATTAAGCATTTATATTATTTATATAGTAATGGTTTTATTAGCTTTGAAACAGCATTTTGTTCTGTTATGTCCTATTGGAATAATAGAAAATATGGAAGTCAAATGAAAGTAAGAAGAGCAATTAATCGTTATTGGTTTGAAAAATTCAATGAAAAGTAATCGCTATTTATTTTTAAAAAGAATTTATCCACAATATATTATTTTGTTAAAAAAAGATAAAAAATATATAACTTATGGGATAGATAAAGAAATATTAAATTATATTAAATTTCATAAATTAAAGAGGTTATCTAAATTAGAGATTAATTATATTGTATTAGATAATTTATTTATTAGTGATAAAGAATGTTTTAAAGATAATAAATATAAATTATATTATGAGAAAGTAAAGTTATTAAAGATAATTAGATACCTTATATTTCGAAATAAAGATTGATTAATCTTTATTTTTTTAAGGTTAAATTATAGGAAATCATAAATGCTAAGATAGTTATTATTAAACTTTTGAAAGTAAAGATACCAGGATAAATAAAGATAATAGAGGAAATAACAAAACCAATAATGGCACTATAAGTTAGGCGAAAATGATATTTGAGTAAATAATCTATTAGTTTTAAAATAAATATAGCACTAATAATAAAAGATATTATAAATGGTAATAAAGAAGTAATAATAGTTATATTAAGCTTTAAAGGATTAGCAATAATTTCCAGTAAATATTTATATACCCCAATAAGCATTAAAAGAGCGGCTCCTGATATACCCGGAACTATTTTACCTATCGCATAAAATATTCCGGCAATAAACATTAAACACATATTAGGTTTTACTAAAGTTAGATTTAAATTATTTTCAATAATAAATAAAAAAATACCTAAACAAAAAGTAATTAAAAAAGTAAACCAAGATATATTTTTATGTGTTTTAACTTTTATTTCTCTATATAAAAAGGGAACACTACCTAAAATAAGACCAATAAAGACATAAGAAATAAATTGTAATTCATTATTTAAAAGAAAGATAATAAGTTTAGAAAATATTAAAATACTTAAAATAATACCTATTAATAAAGGTAAAATATATTTTAAATTGTTAGTTAAATCTTTATTAATATTAATAAGTTTATCAATTATTTCTTCATAAATACCTAAAATAGTGGCAATAACTCCACCTGATACACCAGGAACAATAAAACCAATTCCTAAAATAAAACCATATAGTAAATTTTGCCAAATCATATTATCATATCCTAATAAAATATATAATTAAATCCCAAAAAATAAACCAATAAATGGCAGAAGCCAATTATTGGGATAGTTATATTTTAAAAATTGTCTAAACTAATATTGATGGGTGATAAAAATGAAAAGAAAGATAATAATTTTACTCTTAATATTAATGTTTCCACTTAATGTTTTAGCTTATTCATCATCTGTGTATTTAGGGGGTAATACACTCGGAATAGAGTTAAATTGTGATGGCATATTAGTTGTTGGTTTTTATCAAATAAATGGTAAATATAATAAAGGAGATGAACCTTTAAGAGTAGGGGACTATATAACTAAAGTTAACGATGTGGAAGTTAATAGTTTAGATTCCTTAACTAAAGAAATTGAAAAGTATACAACTGAGGGAGAAGTAACAATAACATATAAAAGAAATAAAAAAGAAAAAGAAACAAAATTAAAACTCGTAAATGATAATGGCGTATATAAAACAGGTTTATATGTTAAAGATAGTATTATAGGTATAGGAACACTTACATATATTGATCCAGAAACTAAAATATATGGAGCTTTAGGTCATGAAGTAATTGAATCAAATAGTAAGAATATAGTAGAAATAAGAAATGGTAGTATTTTTCGTAATAAAATAATTTCAATTCAAAAATCAACAATAGGTTCAGCTGGCAGTAAAAATGCTAAATATTATTATAATACAATGTATGGTAATATTTTTAAAAATACTAATCATGGTATATTTGGCATATATGATAAAGGACTAAATAATTTAGCATTAATTCCGGTAGCTAACCCAAGTGAAGTAAAAATTGGTAAAGCGAAACTTCATACAGTAATAGAAGATGAAAAAGTAGAAGAATTTGAAATTAATATTAAAGCAATTAATGAAACAAGTGATACTAAAAATATTACTTTTGAAATTACTGATCAAACTTTATTAGATAAAACAGGAGGAGTTATTCAAGGAATGAGTGGTTCACCAATAACACAAAATGGTAAAATAATCGGAGTAGTTACCCATGTTATTGTTGATAATCCAATAAGTGGTTATGGTTTATTTATTACGACTATGTTAAAGGAAGGAGAAAAGTAAAATTTCTCTTTTTTATTTGTTAAAAAAAGCATACACTTTTTTTGTGTACACTTTTATCTTACAACTTCATATTATCTTGCCTTTATAATGTTTCAATTTGTTCACTAGGAGTATTATTAATCTTATCTTTGCTATTTATTTTACCAATAATAGCATCCTTTAAATCTTGGTCATCACTACCAAAGTCATCATTAATATCAATTACTCTTAGTATTTCATCAATAGAGGTAAAACCTTCCATAACTTTAATAAGTCCATCTTTAAGTAATGTATTAGCATCTTTACCATAAACTAAATTTCTTAAATCTTCTTTTCTTAAGTTATTAACTATGGCATCTCTAATATCTTGATTAACCTCTAGAACTTCATGAAGAGCAATTCTTCCTTTGTAACCATTTATACATTCATTACAACCAATTGGAGTATATATTTGTTCAACATCCATATCTAATACTTTTTTAAATAAATTCTTTTCATAATTATTAGTAGGTCTAGCACTTCGACATTTAGGACATAATTTTTTAACTAATCTTTGAGATATAATACCAGATAGAGCACTTCCAAGTAAGTATCTTTCAACATCCATATCTAGTAATCTTTCAATTGTATTTAAAGAGTTATTGGTGTGGATAGTTGATAATACTAAGTGTCCAGTAATAGCGGCACGAACTGCAATACGAGCTGTTTCATCATCACGAATTTCTCCGATCATTATAATATCGGGGTCTTGTCTTAAAATACTTCTTAAAGTAGCACCAAATGTAAGACCAATTTCACTCATAACTTGTACTTGGTTAACACCTGCTATTTTCATTTCGACTGGGTCTTCAACTGTAATTATATTTCTTTCCGTAGTATTTAAAACTTGAAGCATAGAATAAACGGTTGTAGATTTACCTGAACCAGTAGCACCAGTAACCATGATAATACCATTTGGTTTTTTGATTAATTCTTGAATTTTATCATAATTATTTTTAGTAAGACCAAGAGTTTCTAGGCCATTAGTACTCATACGATAATCAAGAATACGAATAACTATTTTTTCGCCATCAACTAAAGGAAGACTAGATACACGTAAGTCAACGTCTAAATTTTCAATTAAACCTTTAATAGCACCATCTTGAGGAAGTCTTGTTTCTGTAATATTCATACCAGAAATAATTTTAATACGGGTAATCAAATTTTTCTTAACAGTTGCAGGTACTTTAGCATAGTCAAGAAGTGAACCATCAACTCTAACTCGAACATTTAAATCAGTTTCAGTTGGATCAAAGTGGATATCGGATCCACCACTATTAACGGCGTCAACTATCATGTCATTAACAATATCTACAACTGGTTTGTTATCATAGTCAAATTCTCTAAACATGTAGTATCACCCGTCTATCCTTTTTACTATAAATAATTATACAATACAATAAAAAATTATACAATAATGAAAACCAAAAATACGACTCATAAATGAAAGTCGTAAATAAAAGTCATAATAAAAAATAATTTACTTAGTTTACACACCCAAGACATTTTGTTAAAATATACATAAGAAGGTGGAGTATGAAACAATTAATAACTTTAGATAGTAATCCTGATGTTTATATAGTTAATCAATTAGTCTCTTATTTATCACCACAAAAAATCTATGTTCCTATCATAAATAGTAATTATAATGTTAATGATTATATTAAAAAAAATACTCGCTTTTCTAGTTGTTTTTCATCTGTTTCTGGTTTAGTTAGTAAGCAAAAAAAAGTCTTATGGAATAATGAAAAAGTTATAGCGTATGAAATAAATAATAATTATAAAGAAGAAAGTATTTCTAAAATAAAATATAAAAAACCAACTGATTTAGAAGAATTTAAATCTTTATTAGAAAAATATATTTTAAATAATATTTTAGATAAAATAAATAAAAAAGAAAAAATAGATAAATTAATTATTAGTAGTGTTGATGAAGAAGAATATACTTTAAAAGAATTTATTATTTTAGCCAATTTTCATAAAGAAATTTTAGCAACTTGTGAATATTTATTGAAAATATTTAATATAGATGAAATTACTTTAGTAACTAAAAATATTAATGCTAAAAGTATTAGAAATGTTAAATCTATTATTGGTACTTATCCTAGTATTGATTTTAAACTATTACCTGATAAATATTTACTTGGTTATGATGAATATCTATGTGAATATTTAAATACAGATATAAATAATACTTTAGTATTAAAAACTAGTGATATTTATAATATATATAATAGTATTATTAAGGGTAAGAATATTACTGAGACAATACTTACTATTAGTGGGGATGCCATAACTAAATCATTTATAATTAATACCAAAATAGGAGTATCTTTAAAAGAAATTATAGATAACTTTATAAAGTTTAATACGAAAGAATTTAATGTTTATGTAAATGGCTATTTAAAGGGTAATAAGATAAAAGATTATGAAGATATTATTATAACTTCTTCAATTGATTGTATTGTTTTTAAAAGTACTACTAAAGAAGAGGAAGATGAGTGTATTAATTGTGGGGCATGTAATAAAATTTGCCCAGTTAATATCAATGTTTTAAAATGTTTAAAACATACACTTAAGAGTAGTAAATGTATTGGTTGTGGTTTATGTAATTATATCTGTCCAGCTAAAATAAAATTAAAAGAAATAGTAAGAGGGGATAAAGATGAAGAGAAAGACAATTAAAAAATTAGTTCTAGAAAATATTTATCTTTTAATTCCACTAGTATTATATGGTATTTATAAAAATGGCTATTTAGTTTATAGTAGAAATTTATTAGCATTTAGTAATATATTTAAACCTTTATATTTAATTTTAATTGGGGTAGTAATTAAGTTTATTGTTGATATTATTTTTTATAAAAAATTTAAAATAGATTATAATTTATTATATACCATTTTAATTGCTATGATCATGCCTAGTAATATTAATTATTTAGTTTTTACTATTGGCTTTTTAGTATTTTATATTGCTTCTTTATATTTAGATAAATATGTTAAAATAAATAAAGTATGTTTAATATATGTTTTATTGATTTTAGTTAATAGTATTTTTAATGAATTTACTTTTGCTAATAACTTAGAACTTAAATATAGTTTTAGTTATAATTTCTTTGATTTATTAATGGGAAGAAATATAGGTGGAATATCTTCATCTAGCATATTCTTTTCTCTTATCGCATTTTCCTATCTTATCTATAGCATTTATTATAAAAAAGAAATACCTTTTGTTATCAATATAACTTATCTTTTACTGGCATTTATTTATTTTTTCATTACTAATGATAATAGTTTACTTTTAAATAGTGAAGTTATATTTGCCAGTATATTTGTGTGTACTATACCACTTTATAGTCCAACTAAACTTATAAAACAAATATTATATGGCATAAGTATTGGTATAATTACCTTTATTATCTCTTTATTTAATAGTGTTATAAGTATTTATTGTGCTACTTTAATTGTTTCTATCATAATAAATATTTTATTAAAAGTTTTAAAAAAGCCTAAAATAAAAGAAAAACTTGTCAAATCATAGAGAGTTATGCTATAATTAAGAGCGAACCCAAAAGGTATGTAATCCGCTTAAACTTAATATATATTAATGATTACAGGTATTTTATTTAGAAAGGAAGTGTTTTAGATGGCTAATTTAGTAGATAAAATTAATAGTCGTCACATACGCAATGACATTCCTGAATTTCGTGTAGGAGACACAGTTCGTGTTGATGTTTGGGTAAAAGAAGGAAAAAAGGAAAGAATCCAAGCTTTTGAAGGTTTAGTAATAGCTAAAAAAGGTGGAAGTGTTTCAGAAACTTTTTCTGTTCGTAAAACATCAAATGGAGTAGGAGTAACAAGAATATTCCCAGTAAATGCTCCAACTATTGATAAAATAGTAGTAATTAAAAAAGGAAAAGTCAGAAGAGCTAAACTTAACTTTATTAAAAACATGCGTAAAGAATATAAGGTTAAAGAAAGAAATTAAGGTATTAACCTTAATTTCTTTTATTTTAAAGGAGACTAGTTCATGAAAATAATTAAAGAATTAATACCTTATCTTATTATTATTTTAGTTGTTGTTGTTATTAGAACATTTATTGTGACCCCTATAGTGGTTCAAGGTGAAAGTATGGTACCAACTCTAAAAGGTAATGAAATAATGATTTTAAAAAAGTATGATACTTCTTATAATAGATTTGATATTGTTGTAGTGGGTAAATCAGTTGAAGGTGATGATAATCTAATTAAAAGAGTCATAGGTCTTCCAGGTGAAACTATTAAATATCAATATGGTAATTTATATATAAATGATGAGGTTATCGAAGATAAATATGCTTTTGGTGATACTGGAAGTTTTGCTGAAATTAAATTAGGTAAAGACGAATATTTTGTTATGGGAGATAATAGAGAAATATCTCTTGACAGTCGTATTTTAGGAATAATTAAAAAAGATGAAATTGAAGGAACTGTTGGAATTATCCTTTATCCTTTCAATAGATTTGGTAAAGTAAATTAATCTACAATTTGTAGATTTTTTTAATGAAGAAATTGTGAACAAATAGTGAAAAGGCAATTGTGTTCATACATTAAATATGATATTATGATGCTAATAAAAGTAATAGGGAGTAGTAGAAGTGGAAAAAGAAGTAGAGAAAGAAAAAAACAAACCAGAACAAATCAAAATAGTAACAAAAAATAAGAAAATAACAATTCCTATTTTATCCATAGTTGTAGTTGTATTATTAATTATTTTCTTAGTTCCTAAAGGGGAAGAAAATATTGAAATCAAAGTTAAAAGTTCTCTTGATAAAATAGTAGAGAAAAGTGATTTAGAGACAGTAAATATTACGTATAATGTTATTGCTAAAAAATGTAAAGATGATAAGAATTGCGATAAATCTTCTAATAACATAAAAGATTTTGAATATGTTACATCTTGTAAAGGAACTATAACAGCAGGAATAGATTTTAGTAATGTTAAAATTAATGTCGATAAAAAGAATAAAAAAGTAGTAATTAAATTACCAGATGCAACAATTAAAGGTAGTCCTAATGTTGGATCAGTTAAGTTTTTAAATGGTCAAGATGTTCCAGCTGATGAGTTACCTAATGCTAGAAATTTATGCGAAGAAACTTTAATTAAGAAAAGTAAAGAAGATAATAAATTAATTCCATCAGCAAAAGAACAAGCTACGATAGTATTAGAAGAATTTTATAATCAATGGATAAAAGCTTATGATTCTTCATATAAAGTTGAAGTGCAATAGGGAGGATAGAGATGAATAAATTAAAATTATTAGTAGTTATGTTTTTATCATTATCCCTTTTAACTGGATGTGGACAAACTAACATTAAAGATTTAGCCGAAAATGTAAAAAAGATAGAACTTACTGGCAATTTAGTTACATATCAAGCTTATTATCATAATGTTATCGAATATGATAAGAAAGCACCTTCTGGTTTTACACATATTTTTGAAAAAGATAGAAAGTTATTTGCAGAATATACGGGAACAATTAAACTTGGGATTAATTTATCTAAAGTTAAAGTAGAAGTACATGGTAATGAAATAAATGCATTTATACCTAAAGCTACTATAATTGGTGAACCAAATGTTTCGGAAGATGATTTTAAATCTGAAAATTTTATTGAAGATGAAGATAGTTTTATTAATAAGAATCCACTAACTATAGAAGACTCTTCTAAAGCTTTTGATAAAGCTCAAGAAGAAATGAAAAATTTAGCATCTACTGATACAGAATTATTAGCAATGGCTCAAAAAAGAGCAAAAGTTGTCATTGAAGAAAATATTAAACAATTTAGTGGTCTTAATGAAGGTAAATATACCATTAACTGGGAATATGAACAATAAAATAATTTAAGTAAAAAACAGGACTTCTGTTCCTGTTTTTATATGCTATAATAATTAAAAGGTTATTATTATTTTTAAAAGGAGTGATTATTTATATGAGTATAATTTCATGTGCTAGTGGTTCATCTTGCTGGCGTGGTTTAGATTATTATAAGATGAAAAAGGTAAGCAATATTAAGAAAATTAGTGAAAACGAATATACTAGTATAGTTTCTGGAAGCGATAAATATACAGTTTATGTTAATTTAATTCATCCAAGACAATCGACTTGCAATTGTCCTTTAGCAAATGGAAAAAGAATTGTGTGTAAACACATTGTTGCGACATATTTTAGTGTGGTCGCGGGTAGTGCTAAAAAATTTGAAAAAGAACAAGAAAGATTAGAACGTGAATATGAAAACTATAGAGAAAGACAATACAAAAATGCAATAAGGTATTTACATACAATGACTAAAGATGAATTAATTAAAGAGTTAACTTTTATTTTTAATTGTGCTCCAGAGTGGATTTATGATGGATTTATTAGAGATCATAACATTGAGGGATAAAATTATTATTTAAAATAATATTGACAATAAAAAATGAATAGGATTTATTTCTAATACTTAATAAAAATAAGAAAGTAGGTGGTAATTTTGAATCATAAATTAGAAACAATTTCAAATCTTTTTGAGGGTAAAGAGATAAGAAGTATTTGGGATAGTGAAAAAGAAGAATATTATTTTAGTGTTGTTGATGTTATAGGTGCATTAACTGAAAGTAAAATACCAAAAAGATATTGGACTGATTTAAAAAGAAAATTAGAAAGTGAAGGAAGTCAGTTGTACGAAAATATCGTACAACTAAAAATGAAATCTTTAAAAGACGGAAAATTTTATAGTACTGATGTGTTAGAAACTAAAGGAATATTTAGACTTATTGAATCAATTCCTAGTCCCAAAGCAGAACCATTTAAGATGTGGCTTGCCAATTTAGGAAGCGAAAGAATTGATGAGGTTTTTGATCCTGAAATTGCAGTTAGTAGAGCAGTAGAATATTATCGTAAAAAAGGATATAATGATGAATGGATAAAGGCAAGACTAAATGGAATTGTAGATAGATTTAAACTTACTGACATATGGAAAGAGGGAGGAATTACTAAACCAGTAGAATATGCTCTTTTAACTAATGAAATATATAAAGGCTGGTCAGATATGACTGCTTCTGAATATAAAAAATTAAAAGGGCTTAGAAAAGAATCTTTAAGAGATAATATGACTGACATTGAAGTTGCTTTAACAAATATTGGTGAAATAGCAACGAGAGATATCGCAAGAGAAGAACATCCAAAAGGGTTAAAAGAAAATTTAAATGTAGCAAAGCGTGGTGGTGGAGTTGCCAAAGGAGCTAAAGATTTATATGAAAAAGAAACTAAAAAATCCGCTATATCTCAAAATAATAGTTTAAATTATAAATATATAGATGAAAAATTAATAAAATAAAAAGGAAGTTAACAAAAAAGTTTCTACATTTTTAAATAAATATTGTAAAGGAGATGATAAAATGGCAAAAGATTTAATGATTAGAAGTAGTGCTGAAGAATTTATTACATTTAAAGTACAAGAAAAAGATAAAGGCATTCAAGTAAGATATGAAAATGAAACTCTTTGGATGACTCAAAAGGCAATAGCAGAACTTTTTGATGTTCAAAGACCAGCTATTACCAAACATTTGAATAATATTTTTAATGAAAATGAATTAGAAAAAAATTCAGTATGTTCCAAAATGGAACATACTGCTGAAGATGGAAAAAAATATCAAACAGAATATTATAATTTAGATGCTATAATTTCTGTAGGATATCGAGTTAATTCAATTAGAGCAACTCAATTTAGAAGATGGGCCACTAATGTTTTAAGGACTTTTACAATTCAAGGCTATGTATTAGATAAAGAAAGAATGAAAAATGGCTCATTTATTGATAAAGATTATTTTGAAAAGTTACTTGAAGAAAT
>CANQZN010000012.1 GCA_947628365.1 uncultured Bacilli bacterium
AACTTGACCTCCCGCGTTGCGGCAATAGGTTCAGGCCACATGCTTACAGCATGTAAACCCTTCCAGGGTTTAGAGGCAATTTATTGCCGCACAAAGAATCAAAAGATGGTATAATAGGAAGTCAAAGGCGGGTTAGGTAAAATGAGAAAATCAAGCCATGTGCAATTTGAGATAGAGTATCACTTAGTATGGACGACAAAATATAGGTATAGAATATTATCAGGAAGAATAGCAGAAAGATGCCGTGAACTGATAAGACAAAGTTGCAATGCGATGGAAATAAATATAATGAAAGGAAGCATAGGAAAAGACCATGTGCATCTACTGGTATCATGTCCACCAAACATATGCGTATCGAAAATAGTACAACAATTAAAGGGAAAAACATCGAGAGTATTGTTGAGTGAGTACAAAGAGTTGAAAAAAAGATATTGGGGACAACACATGTGGGCAGTAGGATATTTCTGCCGAAGTGTGGGAGATGTAAGTAACGAAATAATAAAAGAATACATAGAGAGTCAAACAGATGAATATGAGGAAACATTCAAGATAGTAGAGTGAGTTTACTCACGAAATGTGCTTTCAGCACCTAGGACAAGCCACATAATTTATTATGTGGTACTTGACACCGGGGGGGTAATATATAATTATCTTATAAAATAAAGGAATGATATTTTATGAGAATAATTAACAAGAAATGTCTATTAATAATATTGTTGGCAGGAGTAATAATAACCGGTGCCGTAATATTTAAACCAAAAGAAAAAGTACAATTAGATAACGTTATATTGAAACAAGAATTAAATAATAAAACATTTGCTATGTACAAAGAGGAAGACGACAATAATTATGTTCCAGTTAACGATACTAAATTTCCAGATATGTATGTATTAAATATAGAGATGAGTAAATGTATAGATAATAATGGTAATGAATTAAAAAATGTATTAAGTTATGAAAATGATAAAGTAACAATAACAAGTGGAAATACAACATATTGTTATTTATATTTTGATAAAAGTTTAGGACTTGAAATAAAAGAGAAAAATCCAAATAAATTAAGTACTGAAATAAAAGGAGCCATGTATCGCTTTCAAGGACAACAAAGTGACGGAGTAAATAATTATATTTGCTTTGGGACAAGTGATAAAGAACAATGCAAACAAGATACAGATCATCATATGTATAGGATAATAGGAATAGAAGCAGAAACCGGAAGAGTCAAAGTAATAAAAAAAGAAGCATTAGATGAATCAATGGCTTGGGCTGATAATGATCAAGACAATATAGAATTTCCAGATAGTAAAATATATGAAGCAATAAAGGGCGATGGTTTCTTAACAAATACTGACTATGTCCCAGAAGGCTGGAAAGAAAAAATATCTGATAACACATGGATGTATGGTGATATGATAACTGGTGATTTCTTAGGGGCAAGGCAAACTGGTGAAGGACTATATTTAGTAGAAAATGGTAAAAACGGAACCGTTTGGAATGAAAAAGCCAATAATGGAGATGCTGGAGCACAACCTGGTACTGTTGAAAATCCTAACTCAGCCCTTAGTGGACAAGTATTTTACTATATAAGACGGGAAAATGAAAAATGGACTAAGTCATTGACTGGAAAGGTAAGTTTAATGTATCTCCATGATTATTATTATTCTGTTAGTGACTCAGCCAATTGTATGAGTTCAGAAGAAAATTATGTCGAATGTAAAAGTGGTTGGATGCATTTAAGTCAAAATGATCAAAATGCGCCAATTGAACATGAGTGGACAATGACGAGGGTGGGATGGAATACTTACCATGGTAGATATTTGGCAATATATATAAGGAATGATGGAGCTGTTCATGAAATCTATCTAGCAGGTGGTGGACAAGTACTAATTCTAAGACCAGTCTTCTATATCGATGCATCACAAACTTTAAAAGATGGAATAGGTACTATAGATGATCCGTTTACTATAAATTAAATATGTTAATAAAAAATAAAATCCGTGAGTTTGGATTTTATTTTTCTGTATCAATTGTTTTCCACTCAGTTGTGCCACAGACAGTACATATTTGCGGTACTAAAACTTTTTTACCTTTAGGTAAATCAATTTTATCTGCTAATTCTACACATAACATACCTGATTCTGGATCGATATAGCATCTTCCTTGAATTTGCGCTTCTTGGCATTTACTACAGCCTGGTTTTTTCATAATATTCCTCCAATGTTATTATGCTAAAAATAACTATAAATATTCTTTTAAATAAGGTATAATTGTAGTAGGAGAATTTATTATGGAATATGAAATTAATGTAAGAGTCAGTAATAGACATGTTCATCTAACTAAAGAAGTTTATGAAAAATTATTTGACACACCAATTACCAAAAGAAATGATTTAAATCAAATTGGGGAATTTGCCTCTAATGAAACAGTAACTATTAAAAATGGCGATAAAATAATTCCTAATGTAAGGGTACTTGGGCCATTTAGAACATATAATCAAGTGGAAATTTCCAAGAAAGATGCTAGAAGTTTAGGACTTAATCCACCAGTAAGAAGAAGTGGAGATTTAATAGATAGTTTAACTATTACTTTAGAAACACCTAAGGCTAGTGTGGAAATAAAAGGGTTAATAATTGCTAATCGCCATATTCATATTAATACTAAAGATGCAGATAAGTATGGTGTTAAAGATAAACAAAAAGTTAAGGTAATGATTCCTGGTGATAAAAGTGGAATAGTTGATGCCGAAGTTAAAATAAGTGATAATGGTTATTATGAAATGCATATTGATACCGATGATGCTAATGCTTTTTTAATTGAAGACAATGATAAGGTAACAATGATTGTATGAGCTTTTTTATAGGAAATGTTAAAATAAATAGTAATGTTATTTTAGCTCCCATGGCTGGTATATCTAATAGTACTTTTCGTACTATTTGTAAAGAAATGGGTTCAGGTTTAGTAGTCACTGAATTAATTTCTGATAAGGCTATAGTGTATGGATCTAAGAAAACTTTTGATTTACTTAAATTTAAGGAGCAAGAAAGACCAATTGCTATTCAACTTTTTGGGGGAGATGCTGAGTCCATGGCTAATGCTGCCAAGATAGTGGAAACTAAGGTAAGGCCTGATATCATTGATTTAAATATTGGATGCCCTGTTCCTAAAGTAGCAATTAAAAATCATGCTGGAAGTGGTTTACTTAGAACACCTGAGAAAATAAGAGAAATAGTTTCTGCGGTAGTAAAAGCTGTCAGTGTTCCTGTTACTGTTAAAATGCGAATTGGTTGGGATGAAGAACACATTAACGCCGTCGAAGTTGCTAAGATATGTGAAGAAGCCGGTGCTAGTGCTATTTTTGTCCATGGAAGAACAAGAGCCCAAGGTTATAGTGGCAAAGCTAACTGGCAAGTAATTAAAGAAGTTGTGGAAAGTGTTTCTATTCCGGTTATTGGTAATGGTGATATTACCTCTTGTTATGATGCTAAAAAAATGATGGATGAAACTGGTTGTACGGCTGTAATGATTGGAAGAGGAGTTTTAGGTAACCCTTGGCTTATAAAAGAATGCGTTGATTATTTAGAGAATGGTAAGATACCAGAGTCAGTTTCAATAGTAGATAAAATAACTATGATGAGGCGAGTAGTTAATGATTTAATCGAAGAAAAGGGTGAAAAAACTGGTGTATTAGAACTAAGAAGTAATCTTATGTATTATTTTAAAGGTATGCCAAATACAAAAGAAATTAAATTAAAAATATGTACTTGTCAAAGTAAGGATGAATTTCTAAGTATTTTAGATGAGTATCAAAAGTTAGTTGAGGATTAAGATGGATATATTAGATTGTATTCAAGATAATATGCTTATTATTTGCGATAATACTTACAAAATGAGTATCCTAAAAGAAATAAATAAAAAGCATTTATTTTTAGATGTTAAATTTTATACTAAAAATGAATTTTTGAATAATTTTTTATTTCAAGTTAAGGATGAAGGTTTATATTATTTAGTAAGTACCTATCATTTAAAAGTAGAAATAGCTAAAATGTATTTAAAAAATTTATATTATATTGAAGAAGCGAAAGAATACAAAAGTAATAAATTAAAATTTTTACAAAAAATAAAAAAAGAATTACAAGATAATAATTTAATTATTTATAATCATAATTTTAAAGATTATCTTAGTAAATTTCAAATAATGGTTGTAGGTTATCCTTACCTAGATAATTATGAACTTAAGATATTTAAAGAAATAAATGCTTATATATATGATGTTAAGGAGAGTAATAAACTTACTAAAGTATATGAACTTGACTCTATGGAAGATGAAATAAATTTTGTTTGCAAACAAATTGCCTCTTTAATAGAAAAAGGAATAAATGTTAATAATATTAAATTAATGAACGTCTCTAAAGAATATTATAATGATTTAAGAAGAATATTTAAGTTTTATAATATTCCCATTAGAATACCTACAAATAACAATTTATATTGTCATAATGTTACTAAAATATTTTTAGAAAATTTTAGTAGTGATTTATCTGAAAGTATCGAAAAGATTAAAAATTATGATAAAAAAATAGTTAATAAAATTATTAATATTTGTAATAAATATTCATTTTTAGAAGATAAATTAAAAGGTAAAGATTTAATTATTTATGATTTAAAAAACACCACTATTGAGGATAGTCATTTAAAAAATTATGTTGAATTAATTAATTTATTTGATTATGTAAGTAATGATGATTATGTTTTCTTAATGAATTTTAATACTACTGCTATACCTAAAATATATAAAGATGAAGAATATATAACTGATAATATTAAAGATGAAATAGATGCTAAAACTACGATTACTATTAATAAAGAAGTTAAAAATTATACTAAAAATATTCTTAGTAGTATTAATAATTTAGTTATCACTTATAAATTAAAAGATTATAAAACTAAGTATTTTAAATCTCCTTTAGTAGATGAATTATCTCTAGATATAATAAAACCGGAAATCTCTATTACTACTAGTTATTCAGTAATTAATGATAAAATTAATTATGCTAAATTAGAAGATTTATATGTTAAATATAATCATTTAGATCCTCTCTATTATATTTATCAAAATACTTATGGTAATAATGGATATAAAAGTTATGATAATAGTTTTAAAGGTATTAATAAAGATAGTTTAAAAGAATATTTAAATAATAAATTAACTTTATCTTATAGTGCTCTTAATAATTATAATAGGTGTGCTTTTCGTTATTATATTGAAAATATTTTAAGATTAAATGAATTTACTGAGTCTTTTGAAGCATTTATTGGTTCAATATTTCACTATGTTTTAGAAAATACTTTGAATAATAATAGTAATGTTGAAGATGAAATTAATACTTATATTAAAAATAAGAATAAGATTTTAACTAGTAAAGAAGCCTTTTTTGTTAAGAAAATTACGGAAGATATTAAGTATGCCGTTAATGTAATAAGAATGCAAAAAGAATATATAAGTTTAGATAAAGAACTTTATGAACAAGATATTGTTATTCATAAAAGCAAGGATATGGTTATTAATTTTAAAGGTTTTATCGATAAAATAATGTATAAAGAAAATAATGGGGAAACTTTAATTTCTATTATTGATTATAAAACTGGTGATGTTGATATTGATTTAAAAGGTGTTCCATATGGGTTAGGTATGCAGTTACCTATCTATTTATATTTAGTTAGTAAGTCTGGTTTATTTAAAAATCCTAAGTTTGTTGGTTTTTATTTACAACATATATTAGATACTTTAGTAAATATTAGTGATAAAAAAACTTATGATGAATTAAAACAAGATAAATTAAAGTTACTAGGATATTCTACCAATCAAATTAATTACTTAAGTTATTTTGATAACTCTTATGAGAAATCTAATTTAATCAAAAGTATGAGTGTTAAAAAAGATGGTGATTTTAATAAAAATGCTAAAGTTTTAAGTGATGATGAAATTAATAAATTAATTAGTTTAACAGAAGAAAATATTGATAAATGTATTGATAGTATTTTAAAGGGTGACTTTAGTATTAACCCAAAGAGAATTGGCTATGACAAGGATGTTGGATGTGAATATTGTAAATTTAAAGATCTTTGCTTTAAGAAAAATGAAGATTATATTACCCTAGAAGAAGTCAAAGATTTACATTTTTTAAGAGGTGAAGATAATGACTAAGTGGACAGAAGAACAATTACAAGCAATAAATGAAGAAGGGAAAAATATTATTGTATCAGCAGGTGCAGGTTCTGGTAAAACAGCAGTTCTAACAGAAAGAGTTATTAGAAAATTAAAGGAAGGAATTAAAATAAATGAACTTTTAATATTAACATTTACTAATGCAGCAGCAAGTGAAATGAAAGATCGAATTAGAAGAGAAATTAGTAAGTACCCTGAATTAAAAGAAAACTTAGATTATCTTGACAGTGCTTATATTACTACCTTTGATGCTTATACTTTATCTTTAGTTAAAAAATATAGTTATATTTTAAATGTTTCTCCTAATCTAAGTATAGTAGATAATAGTGTTATTTCCATTGTTAAAAGTGATATTATTGAAGAAGTATTTAATGAATTTTATGAAAATAATGACCCAAAATTTACTAAATTTGTTAGTAATTTTACTGTTAAAAATGATACCAATATCAAAGAATTTATTTTAGATATTATTAAAAAAGTTGAATTAAAAAGTGATTTAATGGGATTTCTTGATACCTATTTAGTTAGTTACTTAAGTGATTATAAAATAGATGAATATATAGATGAGTATAATAATTTACTTCATAAAGAAATAGATAATATTGAAACTAATTTAATGTATTTAGAAGATAGTGATTATAGTAAATTTTATGAAGATATGGTTAGTGCATTAGAGAAATTAATTAAATCAAAAGATTATGATGAGATTAAGAGAAATGTTTATGTTAAATTACCTAATTTACCAAGAAATAGTGAAGATATTAAACCGTTTAAAGAAAGTATCAGTGAGAGTCTAGATAATTTAAAAGAATATTTAAGATTTACAGATACTTTAGAAATTAAAGAAATATTTACTAGTATTAAAGATTATATAATAGTTATTATAGATATTATTAAAAAGTATTATTTAAAAATTAAAAATTATAAAGAAACAATAGATTTGTATGAATTTAGTGATATTGCTCACATGGCTATTAAATTATTAAAAGAAAATTATGATATCAAAGAAGAACTTAAAATGAGTTATCAAGAAATACTCGTTGATGAGTATCAAGACACTAATGACTTACAAGAAGAATTTATTAACTTAATAGAAAATGACAATGTCTATATGGTGGGAGATATTAAACAATCAATCTATGGTTTTCGTAATGCCAATCCTTCTATATTTAAAGAAAAATATAATAGATATAAAGATAATTTAGGGGGCATTAAAATAGATTTATTAAAAAACTTTAGATCAAGAAAAGAAGTATTAGAAGGTATCAATAATATTTTTAATTTAATAATGGATGAAGTTTTAGGGGGAGCTAATTATCAAAATGGTCACCAAATGATTTTTGGTAATGATGCTTATGAAATAGAAAAAGATAATAGTAATTATGATTTAGAGATATTAAATTATGATAAGAAAGATATTAATGCAAAAGAAATAGAAATTGAAGCCTTTATTGTTGGTAATGATATTAAGAATAAGATTAATAAGCATTTCCAAGTTGTCGATAAAGATACAAAAAAATTAAGATGCGTTCGTTATACTGATTTTTGTCTTATTATGGATAGAGGAACTAACTTTCCCGTAATTAAAAAAATATTTGAATATTTAGAAATACCTCTTAATATTTGGGAAGATAAAAAATTAACTAGTGAAACAGATATTCTACTTATCAATAATTTAATGGGACTAATCTTAAAAGTTTATCATAATCAAATAGATACAGAATTTAAATATTATTTTATGAGTATTGCTCGTTCTTATCTTTTTAGTTATAGTGATGATTATATATTTGAAATTATTAAAAATAACAGTTATAAAGATACTAAAATTTATGAAATATGTTTAGATATCACTAGATATTTAGATGTGTTAGATAACTATACTTTTCTAGATTTAATTATTGATAAATTTAATTTTTATGAAAATACAATTAAAGTAGGTAATATTGAAGAGTCAATTATAAGAATTAATAATTTATTTGATATAGCTAGTAATTTAAATACTATGGGTTATACGAAAGAAATGTTTAAAGAATATTTAGCCAAAATGATTGAAGGTAAAGATGAGATTAAATATAATGCCAGTAGTACTAATGATGAAAGTGTTCTACTTATGAATATTCATAAATCAAAAGGTCTTGAATTTCCCATATGTTATTATTTAGGACTTAGTAAAAAATTTAATGATAAAGATAAAAAAGAAAGATTTACTTTTGATAATGCTTATGGTTTTATTACTCCTTATTTTAAAGAAGGAATAGGCTCTACTATTTTAAAAGATTTATTTATTCAAAAATATAATATGGATAATATTGGTGAACGAATTAGACTATTCTATGTTGCTTTAACAAGAGCTAAAGAAAAAATGATTATCGTCGCCAGTTTAAATGACAATGTAACTAGTGTAGCTAATCTAGTTGATAATAATATTCGTTCAAAATATAATTCGTTTTTAGATATACTAAACTCTATTAATGGCAATTTAAAACCATATATTAAAAATGTTGATTTAAGTAATTTAAATATTACCCAAGATTATTTAAGTACCAGTGGTAAAAGAAGTAATGTAGAGGGTAAAGAAGTAGATCAAATTAAATATATAAATTTAGAAATACCAAATGAAATAATGGAAGATAGTCATGCCTCTAAAGTGGTGAGTAGTTTAATTACTAAAAGAGAATATGAATTACTGCAAAGTGGAACAAAAGCTCATGAATATTTTGAACAAACAGACTTTATGCATATAAAAGAAGATAACCCTTATAAAACGCAAATAGAATATTTAAAAGATAAATTAAATATAACAGAAAATTCTTTATTATATAAAGAACATGAATTTGTTTTTACAGATGAAGATACTTTATACCATGGAATTATTGATTTAGTTGTAGTAGAGGAAGATACAATTAAAATAGTAGATTATAAACTTAAAAATGTTGATGATGAAAAATATTTAGAACAATTAAATATTTATTCTAAATATTTAAAAACTATTAGTGATAAAAAAATAAAATTATATTTGTATAGTATTGTCAATAATACACTCCAAGAAATACTTTAAGAAAATGCTGAATTTACCAGCATTTTTTGTATGTCACAATTTTTTGAAAAATTAAAAATTGCCCGAAAAAACATAGAAAAAGCCAGTATCTAAAGCAAAAATTTTCTTTTCTTTTAATTGATATGTCAATACTTGTAAATGCCTAAAATACGGGAAATTTGATTTTGAAAATAGTAAATTGTCCGACTTTATGGGCTTTCAAAAAGCATAAATATTTTTTTGAATAAAAAAATTAAAAATAAAATTTTAAGAAAAATAAAATTTTAAAAAATATTATTAAAAAAACATTGACATTAAAATTATGCTTTGATATCATTTAGTTAAGTTAAAAGTAGGTGATGATATGAACGATATAGATTTGAAACTTAAAGACCTAGTAGTAGTAAAAAGAAGTGGTCAAAGAGTAGATTTCAACAGTAATAAGATTGCTCTAGCGATAAAAAAAGCTTTTGATCAAACAAATATAGAAAATAAAGAAAAGAAAATTAATATAATATATGAAGATGTTTTACAATATATAAATGCAACTTATGAAGAAAGAAAAACAATCAATGTTGAAGATATTCAAGATATCATTGAAAAGAAATTAAAAGAAAATAAATATGATGAAGTATATGATGCTTTTAGTGATTATAGAATAAGAAGAGCAGCATCAAGAAAAGCTTTCGGAGCTAAACAACAACATAAATTTGCTAAAGCAATAGAAAGAATTACCAGTAGTAATAAAGAAACATTTAATGATAAACCTAATGAAATCTTATTAAACTTTGGTAAAACCATTGCTACTGAATACACCAAAACTTATGTGTTAGATAATAAATTAGTAAGAGCTCATGAAGAAGGTAGTATATATATTCATAATTTAGATTATTTCAATTTAGGTAAGTTATCATCAACGCATATGTTATTTAATATTAATAAAAGCGATAATTTCCCAACTAGTTTCATCTTAGAAATGTTAGATGCTAAAAATGAAATAGATGGTGAAATAGCCATAGATTCCATTGATTATCTGTTTGAAGATTTACTCATTAAAAGATTTAAATGCGAATTTAAGAAAATGTTACAAAAATATTTAGATATCAATGGCTATTTAGAATATATAAACTATCGTAAAGTATTAGAAA
The DNA here is from genome assembly GCA_947628365.1 of uncultured Bacilli bacterium. GTDB lineage: Bacteria > Bacillota_I > Bacilli_A > RF39 > UBA660 > SIG200. The sequence goes on from CANQZN010000012.1 coordinate 10,412, forward strand.
TACTAGATAAAGAAAATACAATTAATTTTGATTTAGAAATATTTAATTCATTTATATTTAATAAAAAAGTTAAAGATTTATTTGAACTATGTTATAACGATAGTATGGAATATGTCTTAGATATATTTGAAAAAGATTTTAAAACAATATTGATATCTTTAAATAGTAATATTAAAGAAAATAAGAAATATTCAATAAGTCTAGGAGATAATGATAACTTTGAAGGTTTAATAATCAATAATTCCTATTTAAAAGTGATTGGTGAATTAGAAAGACTTGATAATGTTACAACAATATTTAAGGTAAGAAAAGATAGTAGTCAAGAGTTATTAAATAAAGTTAGTGATCTTGTTATAAATGATAAAAACTTAGCCTTTGCTTTTGTGGATAATAGTTATAATAAAGAAAATGATGTTACGGCTGAATACTTTAGTGATGGGAAAAGAATTTTTGAAAACCCAGTTTATGCCGAATATGGTTCAAGTGGTCGGATGATCGTGGCATCTGTTTCCATTAATGTTGGTCGCCTTGGTTTAAAATATAGTGAAAAAGAAATTAATAATTTGTATACAGAATTAGATGAATTATTAGACTTAACTAAAAATGCTTTAGTATCTATTTTTGAAACAATTGGTGATAAAAACAGAGATAATTATCAAGTTATTTTTAAACAAAACATTATTGATGATGATAAATTAGAAGCTGGTCAAAAGATTAGGAAAGTTATTAAAAAAGGTACATTAAATATTGAACTTGCTGGTTTATATGAGTGCGCTAGTTGTTTAACAGAAGATCCTGAAAAAGTAAAAAAGATAATTACCGATATAATAAGTTATGTTCATAGTAAGACAGTAAAATATACTAAAGAATCTAATTTAAACTTTGTAGTTGGAGAAACTAGTAAACATCGTCCTTTAAAGAAATTAATGGAATTAGATAAAGCCATATATGGAATTAGAAAAGGTATAACTGATAAAAATACTTATGAAAGAATAGATAGTATAGGAAAAGGTAAGATAGAAATAAATGAACTATTAAAAAACATTGGTATTTGGCAAAAAGAATTAGATGGTGGTTCTCTTACCAAACTTATTATTCCGAAAAATTGTAGTAGTAAAAAAATAATTGAGTATTTAACACTTGCAAGTAACTATAATGTTGGTTTTATCAAATTTGAGTATAGAAGGTAAAATATGAAGATAAGTGGTATGCAAAAATTAACTTTACTAGATTATCCCGGTTTAACTGCATGTTTAATATTCACTCAAGGTTGTAATTTCCGGTGTCCCTTTTGTCATAATAGTGAGCTTTTAGGATTAGATTCTAAAGAAGAAATAAGTGAAGAAGAAGTCATGGAGTATTTAAAGAAAAGACAAGGCTTACTTGATGGGGTAGTTATAAGTGGTGGTGAACCATTACTCCAACCAGATATTGAAACATTTATTAAAAAAATAAAAGATTTAGGCTATAAAGTAAAATTAGATACTAATGGTTTAAATACAAATAAATTAAAAGAGTTAATTGATAAAAAATTAATAGATTATATAGCAATGGATATTAAAAATGTTTTTGCTCTTTATGATAAAACTGCTGGAGTTAAAAATATTAATATTGAAAATATCCAAAAAAGTATTGAATTAATTAAGAGTTCAAATATCGATTTTGAATTTCGCACCACCATTGTAAAAGGACATCATAACATAGAAAATATCAAAAAGATATGTGAATATATAGGTAAGAATGTAGTTTATTACATTCAAAATTATAAAGATTGTGATACGGTCTTAGAAAAAGGGTTGAAAGGATTTAGTGAAGAAGAACTAAAGGAATTTCAAAGAAATATAAATATGGTATATCCTAACGTAAAAGTTAGAGGATTATAAATAGAAGGAAGAGGTAATAATGTATAAAGTAAGAAAAAGAGAAGGTAAAATAGTACCATTTGAAATTGAAAAGATAGGGGTAGCAATTACAAAAGCTTTTGAAGCTGAAAATGTAAAATATGATAAAGATGTTATTGATTTTCTAGCATTAAAAGTTACTGCTGATTTTGAAGAAAAAGTTAAAGACAACATAGTTAATGTTGAAGATATTCAAGATAGTGTTGAAAGCGTATTAATTAAAGCTGGTTATGCCGAAGTAGCTAAAGCTTATATTTTATATCGTCGTCAACATGAAAAATTACGTAATATCAAATCAACAGTTTTAGATTATAAAGATGTTGTTAATAGTTATATTAATGTTACTGACTGGCGGGTTAAAGAAAATTCAACAGTTACATATTCAGTTGGTGGTTTAATATTAAGTAACTCAGGAGCTATAACTGCTAATTATTGGTTAAGTGAAGTATATGATGATGAAATAGCTAATGCTCATCGTAATTGTGATCTACACTTACATGATTTATCAATGTTAACTGGTTATTGTGCTGGTTGGAGTTTAAAACAATTAATTCAAGAAGGTCTTGGTGGAGTACCTGGAAAAATTACATCATCACCTGCTAAACACTTATCAACATTATGTAATCAAATGGTAAACTTCTTAGGTATAATGCAAAATGAATGGGCTGGAGCTCAAGCATTCTCATCATTTGATACATATTTAGCACCATTTGTTAAAATAGATAATTTAACTTATGATCAAACTAAACAATGTATTCAATCATTTGTTTATGGTGTTAATACACCAAGTAGATGGGGAACTCAAGCACCATTTACTAATATTACTCTAGACTGGGTAGTACCAAATGACCTTGCTGAGCTTAATTGTATTATTGGTGGCAAAGAAGTAGATTTCAAATATAAAGATTGTCAAAAAGAAATGGATATGGTTAATAAAGCATTTATTGAAATAATGATTGAAGGAGATGCTAATGGTAGAGGTTTCCAATATCCAATTCCAACATATTCAATAACTAAGAACTTTGACTGGAGTGAAACAGAAAATAATAAATTATTATTTGAAATGACTGCTAAATATGGTACTCCATACTTCTCAAATTATATTAATAGTGATATGGAACCAAGTGATGTTCGTAGTATGTGCTGTCGTTTAAGACTTGATTTAAGAGAATTAAGAAAAAAATCTGGTGGTTTCTTTGGTAGTGGTGAATCAACTGGTTCAATTGGTGTAGTAACAATAAATATGCCAAGAATAGCTTATTTAGCCAAAGATGAAAAAGATTTTTATAATAGACTTGAAAAATTAATGAATATTGCTGCTAGAAGTTTAAAAATTAAAAGAAATGTTATTACTAAATTATTAGATGAAGGCCTATATCCATATACTAAGAGATATTTAGGAACATTTAATAACCATTTCTCAACCATTGGTCTAGTTGGTATGAATGAAGCTTGTCTAAATGCTAAATGGTTAAAGAAAGATTTAACTAATGAAGAAGCCCAAAAATTCACTAAAGAAGTTTTAAATTATATGCGTGAAAAATTATCTGACTATCAAGAAGAATATGGTGATTTATATAATCTAGAAGCAACACCAGCAGAGTCTACTACTTATCGTTTTGCTAAAAAAGATAAGAGTCTATATCCAGATATTATTACAGCATCAAATGATGATGAAACACCATACTATACTAATAGTTCTCACTTACCAGTAGGATTTACAAGTGATATATTTGAAGCTTTAGATATTCAAGATGAATTACAAACTTTATATACATCTGGTACAGTATTCCATGCATTCTTAGGTGAAAGATTAAGTGATTGGCATGCTGCTGCTAACTTAGTTAGAAAGATTGCTGAAAATTATCGTTTACCATATTATACATTATCCCCAATTTATTCAGTATGTAAAAATCATGGTTATATAGTTGGTGAAGTAACTAAATGTCCAACTTGTGGTGAAGAAACAGAAGTTTATAGTAGAATTACTGGTTATTATCGCCCTGTTAAAAACTGGAATGATGGTAAAGCACAAGAATATAAAAATAGAAAATCTTATGTCGTTGATTGTGACCATTTAGATTGTGACAAAAAAGAATGCCAAAAAGAAGATGAAAAATGTCAAACAACTTTAAAAAATGGCATAATGTTATTTGGTACTAAGACTTGTCCAAATTGTAAAATGGCTAAAAAATTATTAGATGAAGCTAAGATAAAATATGAATTTGTTGATGCTGAAGAAAATGTAGAATTAACTAAACAATGTGGTGTTAAACAAGCTCCAACATTAGTAGTAGTTAAAAAGGGTGAGTGTACTAATATTACTAACTTATCTAATATTAAAAAATATATTGAGGAATATAAAAAATAGGATATATTATGTATGATGTAATTATAATAGGGGCTGGTCCAGCTGGCCTTACAGCAAGTATATATTTAAAAAGAGCAAATAAAAAAGTTTTAATCTTAGAAAAAGAGTCAATCGGAGGCCAAATGGCCTCTTCACCTCTTATTGAGAATTATCCTGGAGTTAATGCTATTAGTGGTAGTGAACTTGCTAATAATATGTTTGAACAAGCATCTAATTTAGGGGTAGAAATAGAACTTGATGAAGCTAAAGAAGTACAAATAACTGATCATGTTAAAGTTATTGGTGATAGTAATACTTATTCTGCTAAATCTTTAATCATAGCAACAGGTTCTAAATATAAGTTATTAGGACTTCCTAATGAAGAAAATTTAATTGGTAAAGGAATACACTTTTGCGTTGCTTGTGATGGTTCTTTTTATAAAGATAAAGTAGTTGCTGTCATTGGTGGTGGTAATAGTGCTGTTGTTAATGCTTTATCATTAAGTGAATATGTCAAAAAAGTTTATTTAATTCAAAATGCTAGTACTTTAACGTGTGAAGAGATGTTATTAGATAAAATAACTAAAAAAGATAATGTAGAAATTATCTTAGAAAGTACAGTTAAAGAAATAATTGGTGATGATGAACTAGAAAGTATTGTTATTAACAATAAGGGTAGTAATAAAACTTTAAAAATTGATGGGATGTTTATCTCTATTGGTTTAATTCCCCAAAGTGATATCGTAAAAGATATTTTACCAATTAATAATTATGGTTATATTGAAACTAATGCTTGCGAAACAAATATTCCTTTTGTCTTTGTTGCCGGTGATTGTCGAGATAAAAGAGTAAGACAAATTACTGTCGCAGTAAGCGATGGAACACTAGCGGCCATGGGTGCTCTAAATTATTTAAATAAATAAAAGAAACGAAAAACTCGTTTCTTTTTAAGTGCTACTTAATAATTTTAAATCAACTTCATTAATAGGACCTGCCCCAATAGTTACGACTAAATCATTATCTCTTAAGTTATCTTTTAAAAACGAAACAATATTATCAAATGAAGATATATAACATATATTAGGGTTACTAGGTTTAATTAAATCAACTAAATCATTTTCTTTAACATTATAAGTATTTACTTCTCTTGCCGGGTAAATTGGGGCAATAATAATATTGTCAAATTTTTTTAAAATATCAGCAAATTCTTGTAAATGATCTTTAGTTCTTGAAAATGTATGTGATTGAAATATGGCCCAATTTTGATGACATTTTATATTTTTAGCGGAATTTAGGGTAGTTTCTATTTCTGTTGGATGATGAGCATAATCATCATAAACTAAAATATTATCCCGGTATTTTCCCAGTAATTCAAATCTTCGCTCAACACCCGAATATTCTTTTAGACTACTTCTAATAATTTCTTTATCAATGTCATAAAAAATACTCATAGCAATACTAGCAAGGGCATTATAAATATTATGATAACCTAAAATGTTTAAATCAATTTTTAAATAAAATTCATTATTATAATAAACATCAAAAGAAGGATGACCAAATGTATCATAAGTAATGTTAACAGCTTTTATATTAGCATCATTATTGATGCCATAAGTTAATAATTTAATATTTTTAGGTATATCTAAACTCATAGTGTTTTCATCATCTTTATTTAAAACTAAATAGTTGTTATTATTTAGTAAATGCATAAATTTAGTAAATGAATTTTTAATATTATCAATATTTTTAAAATAATCCAAATGATCATTATCGATATTTAAAATAATTTCACTAGTAGGATAAAATGATAAAAAACTATTCTTGTATTCACAAGCTTCCATGATAAAGTATTCGGTATCTCCCACATAATAATTAGCATTTATTTTTGGTAAAATAGCCCCAATTTGGATAGTGGGATTCTTTTTGGCATTTAAAAATATGGTTGATATCATCCCTGTAGTAGTGCTCTTACCATGCGTACCCGAAATACAAATAACATTTTCATAAGTTTTGGTGAGTAAACCTAGAAATTGGGCGCGATCATATAATTCTTTGTTTAGCACTTTAGCTTCCATTAATTCTTTGTTATCACTAGATATTGCGTTTGTATAAACTACTATATCGGCATTCTTTACAAGAGTAGTATCTTCCCCAATAACAACTTTTATTCCTTTTTTTATTAAGGCTTGAACATTTTTAGAAAGACTAGCATCACTACCTGTTATTGTATTACCCTTACTATGCATTATTTCGGCAATACCACTCATGGATATTCCCCCAATGCCAATAAAATGGATAATTTTATTCTCAAACATATATTATTCTCCCTTATAAATATATTATAAATTTGCAAAATTTTGCGTGCAATAAAATTCATGCCCTAAAAATCGACCATTTTTGCACATTTAACATCTCTTAAAACACATATAGAAATATTGCTTTTTTTAAATTTTTTAGTATATAATTAAATAGAAATATATTATTCATAATTAATATTTTAAGAAAAGAGGCCCTTATGGAAAATAAATTAATAGAAATAGCCCAATATGATACTTTTATTTTTGATAGTTTTACAACTTTTTATAATGAAAATTATTTAGATATAACTTTTAATTATGAAATTGTTAACTTACAAAAATTTGCCCATCATTTAAGTATTCCCTATACAAATAATTATATTGATAAAGAATTTGTTGAGAAATTAGTTTTTAATATTGGCTTAATTGAAAGTATCAATTATTGGAAATTAACTATTCCCAAGAATTTTATTATAAATTGTGGGTTTATTAATGAATCACAACAACAATTTTTTAAGAAATTATTTTATAATGGTTTAGGTGAATTTTTCTATCGTAATAATATAAAACCAGATTATGATACTTTTATAGAATTTAAATGTATGGGAAAAACTTTAGACAAAAATATTAATTATGAAGGCAAGGGTAGTTTAATTTCCATTGGTGGTGGTAAAGACTCTTGTGTAACTTTAAGTTTACTACCAACAGATAATAATGGTTGTTTTATGATTAATCCTAAAGAAGTTATGTTAAATTGTGCTTATACAAGAGGGTATAAAGATGAAGATATCTATAAAGTAAAAAGAGTACTAGATCAAAGGTTACTTGATTTAAATAATGAAGGTTATTTAAATGGCCATGTTCCTTTTTCAGGAATAGTGGCATTTATATCATTTTTAACTTGTTACTTAAATAAAAAAGAATCTATTATCTTATCTAATGAAAGTAGTGCGAATGAAGCCAATGTTTTAGGCACTAATATAAATCATCAATATTCTAAATCTTATGAATTTGAAAGTGATTTTCAAAAGTACGCTAACGAATATTTAAGTAAAGATATTAAGTATTATTCTTATTTAAGACCTTTATGTGAATATCAAATTGGTATGCTTTTTGCTAGGTTAAAAGAATATCATCCTATCTTTAAAAGTTGTAATGTAGGTAGTAAAAGTATTCCTTGGAAATGGTGTGGAGAATGTTCTAAATGCTTATTTGTCTATTCTTTATTATCGCCATTTTTATATGAAAAAGATTTAGTTACTATCTTTGAAAAAGATTTGTTTAAAGATAGAGATTTATTACCAATATTTATTGATTTAATTGGCAAAGGCAATAATAAACCTTTTGACTGTGTAGGTACTTTTGCAGAAATTAATTATGCCATTACTAAATTAATTAAAAGATTAGATAAAAATAATTTGCCATATTTATTAGATTACTATTATCAAAATTATTATAATGAAGATATTTTGGCTTTAGATTTAGAGCATCAGTATAATATGGACAATAGTTTATCTGCGGAAGAAAACAAAAAGTTAAAGGAGATAATAAATAGTGATAGAGAAAATAATTAAAATATTAGAAAATAAAAAGTTAGCTATTTTAGGGTTTGGAAGAGAAGGAGAAGCTACTTATAACTTTATTAAAAAATATTTACCTAATACTCCTATTACCATAATTGATATTAATGATATGAGTACAAAAGAAATATTTAAAGATGATCATAATATTCATTTTGTTTATGGCGATAATTATTTAGATAATTTAGATAAGTATGAATTAATTATTAAAACACCAGGTATTTCCCTAAAAGATATTGATACAAGTAAGTTAAAAATAACTAGTCAAATTGAATTATTACTCCAAGTAGCACGTGACCAAATTATTGGGGTAACTGGTACTAAAGGCAAAACAACAACTTCAACTTTAATTTATAATATCTTAAAAAATAATGGTGTTGATGCTATTTTAGCAGGTAATATGGGTATACCAGTTTTTTCTATCTTAGATGAAATTAAAAGTGATACTTTAATTGTGATTGAAATGTCTTCTCATCAATTAGAATTTGTCAATGTCTCACCCCATATTGGTATAGTTTTAAATTTATTTGAGGATCACTTAGATCATACTGGTAGTATAGAGGGGTATTATGAAGCTAAAATGCATATGTTTGCTTATCAAAACAGTAATGATTATATGATTTATTGTCAGGATAATGAAACTTTGAAGAATTTAATTAGCACTAAAAATTTTAAAGGTCATAAAGTTACTATTGATATGAATAATTCCAGTGCTACTTTATATGTTAAAGATAGTAATGTATATTATAAAGATGAGAAAGTATTTACTACTGATATTAAAAGAAATTTAAAAGGAATGCATAATTTTGAAAATATATTGGTAGCGTATACAGTTAGTAAAATTTTAAATTTAGACGATACAAAAACCCTTGATGCAATTGCTAACTTTAAACCAGTAGAGTATCGTTTAGAGTTAGTTGGAGTAGTAGATGATGTGGAATACTATGTTGATACACTTGCAACTATTCCCGAAGCAACTAAAAATGCCATTAAATCTATTGATAATATTAATACTTTAATTTTTGGTGGGCTTGATCGGGGTATTTCTTACGATGGTTTTGCTGAATTTTTAAAGAGTACTAATATTGAACATTTTATTTGTATGCCAACAACAGCTCATAGAATCGCCAAAGATTTACCACAAGATAAAGTTTATTTAGTTGATACTTTAGAAGAAGCTTGTAAGGTAGCAAAACGGGTAACTAAAAAACATACAGCATGTATTTTATCACCAGCTGCATCATCTTATAATCAATTTAAAAATTATGCTGAAAAAGGCGATAAATTTAAAGAATATATTTTGAATAAATAATAATTTGATAATATAAAGTCAATGTTTTATTGGCTTTTTATTTTGTTTAAAACATTTTAAATTTTATGATTTGTAAATAATAATAAAAAACGGGTTGAAAAATAACTTGATTAAAGTTATAATTGTTATAGTAGGTAAAGGGGCAATAAAGAAATGAATAATAATCCAAATAATTTATCAGATAATAGTGTGATAAATGGTGCTAGTAATGTAAATAATAATCCTATTAATGGACCAGTTCCAGGTGTTACACCAAATCCAAATCCGACAGTTGGTGTACCTAATCCAACTCCAAGCACAGATAATCAAGTTATGTTAGGAGGAAGTAGTGCACCACAACCAACGCCACAACCATCACCGGTTCAACAACCTGTAAATCCCACTCCAGTAGTAAGTCCAACTGAGGCACCACAAGCATTTACTAATCCACAAACAATTAATCCAGTTGGTGGTCAAACGCAAGGAGTACCAGGAGCAACTCCAAATCCAAACCCATCTCCAGCACAACCACAAACAGTAGCTCCAGCCTTTGAAAGCAGTAGTCAAATTGGAACAACACCACCAATTTCTCTAGAACCTGATAAAAAACCAAAGAAAAAAATGAATGGTACAGTATTTGCTTTAATAGTTATTGTTGCTCTAGCAGCAGTTGGCTTTGGAACATTTTATGTTTTAAGATATACTGATCTTTTAAAGAAAAAACCAAACATTTCTATTTTAACTAATCCTGTAATAGTAAGTTTAGGTGAAGAATTACCAGAAGATATTGAAGTTTATGCCTCTGTTAATGGTACAGCTGTAAGTAATTGTACTAAAGATGTTAGTAAAGTAAATCCTGCTGAAGTTGGCGTATATGAATATACAATTAAATGTGGTACTACTGAGAAAAAGGGAAGCATAACAATTGTTGATAATACAGAATTAGCTATTGAAGTTCAAACCATTTATAAAATAAAAGGTGAAACAGTAGAAGCTAAAGATTTTGTTAAAAATGCAAATAATAATGTAACTTATGAATTTACTGATCAAACAGCAGTCGATAATGCTCTAGCTGGTGATATAGGAACTTATAATTTCAAAATAAAAGGAACAGATACAAAATCTAATAAAACTGCTGAAGTAGATGTTAAACTTGTTATTTTACAATATGCAATAAAAGGTTATTTAATTTGTGAATCAAATACGCAAAATATTCCTAATTCAGCTGGTGAGATGATTGTTAATGATAGATTTGCTATTGCTGATGATACAACAACAAATACTAATAATATTTATAATAATTTAGCATTTGAAACTTATACTTTTAAATTTAGTGATGAAACAGAATATAAAACTTATGTAGATACTTATAATAATGAAGGAAAAATTATTATTAATGATATAACTGGTGATACAACATTTGATGATGCAAATAAAACCATTACTATAACTAAAGAATTAGATAATAATACTATTAAAGGCGAATATGGTGAAGAAAATTTAAAAAGTTATGGTAGTATAAAAGATTATTTTGAAAAAACTAAAGGTTATACTTGTACATATGAAAAGAATGAATAATTGGTTCTTAAACATTGAGGGGTGATGAATGAAAATTCATCACCTTTTAAATGCAAAAAAATAGACATAACAACTATG
>CANQZN010000013.1 GCA_947628365.1 uncultured Bacilli bacterium
AAGCTTGTCTTTGTTTGTTATCAACTCATTTGCATTAGCAAATGCAAAATGGGACATTTTCAAAAAATCTTAACATAACTTTATTTGCTAAATAAATTTAGGTAAAAAGAAAAAAAGTCATTTGACTTTCTTTAAAATAAAATATTTACAACCATAAGCACAACGATCTTTTATATAATTATCAACATTATCTATATTATTAAATGATTTTACTAGTTTATTATCATGTTCATAAAAACCTTTTAATCTCACTTTACCATAAGCAAAATCACCAACTATATAATCAAAATTATCATAGTAATCAGTTACTATCTCTTGAAAATCTAAATCTTTAGTTGTTTCACCATAATCTTTAACCACTTCATATTCTTTATCTCTAATTACTATTTTCATAAAACCTCCTAAAAAACTATAGTACCAAATATAATTACAACCATTATACCAGTAACAATGACACTCATAACTAGTAAAATATCAACATAACCATTACCAGTAGTAATGGGATTATTTTGCATTTTTATTTCTTTTATTTTTTCATTTAACAAATATTCTTTATTAATCGCATTTTTATTAATATCAAATGATTTATAAATTTGATTATTTAAATCTTTAACCTCATCATTATTCATATTGCTTAAATCACTTAAACTTATATTAAAGAAACGATAGATATCAAAGCCAAGTAAATCTTTTTCTTCTTCTTCCCTTTTTGCTTCTCTATTATATGATTCTTTATAGTATTCAGCAATTTCATAAATATTTTCGCTTTTTAAATAATTGTAAGATTGTCTTAGGGCACTTGTTGAACCGGGTGTATAAAGTAAATCAAAAAATTCTTTACTTTCACTTTCTGCTAAACCAAAATTAATTCTTTTTAAGGTAAATAAATCAATTAATGATTTTTGAATCTCTATAAATTCTTTATTAGGGCCACTTTCACTTTCAGTTTCCTTAAATTTATCTACCAAATCTTCTAACTTAGTTATATCTTCTTCACTTGCACCATATTTTTTTAAATTATTATGAAGTGATTCTATACTTTTTATTTGAAAGGGATTTATTATATCTAATTCACCATAAATATTTACAAGCATTCTAATAACAACCACTAAAAAAGAATTAAATACCTTTCCTTCAGGTTTACTCTTACTAACTAGATAATCATCTACTGCTTTTTCAAATGCTTCATTTACAAAATATGTTTTCACATTGTCACCCTATGGTAATTATAACATAAACTCTAATTCATGGGAATATCAAAAATATTACTACCACTTTCATATAAACCACCATAAACATTAGGAACACTTCCATTAACCACTAAAGCCCCAATTAAAATATCATAAGAAAATTTATTATTATCTTTATTAACAGGTGTTATGATTAATTTTTGCATTTCTACTGTAATATATATTTCAAGTAAAGCATTATTAAGGCCATAATTAGTGACTCTTGTTTTTACATTAGTAAGTAGTGTTTCATTAAAACTAATTAATACAGGAATCTTTGGACCTAAACTATTTAAAAATACGTTATTACTACTTAAAAATAGAGGGACATTTAAAACTAACCCATTAGGACTAGTCCCTAAATACTTATCATATAATTTGACATCAATTTTCCCATTTTCTAAATCAATTATTCCTTGCTTTAATATTTTACTTACATCACTTAAAACTTTATAAGTCTTTTCTAAATCATAATTAACTGTTAAAATTTCATCTTTAGAATTTCTAGTTATTTCTAATAAATTATTAACACTTTCTTTATTAATTACTTCTTCAGTTATTAAATCATTAAAAAACAAATATAATATTTTATCAATTTTTTCATTAACAACAATATTTATATCTTTTGATACTTTATTTGAATATAGATTATAAAAAATAATTGTCCAAATTATAACACAAAAAAATACAATAAATAAAATTTTACTCATTGTATTTTTACTATTTTTATTTTTTAATTTAACTCTTCTCATATTAAATATTATGAGAAAAATAATGTTTTAATTAGAAAACCTAAACCTATAATAAATATTATAGCAATAATGGCAATAAATATTTTAATACCTATATTATCTTGTTCAATACTTTTAGAAAAATCATCATCTATATCTTCAAAATCTTTATCTTTTAAGGCATTAGATGAAGTATAGAAAGAATTAATCATTTTAGTATCATCATTATTTACTTCTTTAATTTCTGTTTTTTCTTCTTCTTCTTCAACTTTTTCTTTTAAGCCCTCTAAAACTTCTGTGTTACCACTACCCTTTAAATCACTTAATAAGTCTAAATCTTCATTTTGGGAATTTTTTTCATTTAAGGCTATAGTATTAATTAATGATTGTAAATTTTCACTAGCGTCATTTGTAGAATTATCTTCCTCTTCATCATCTAAATTCTCTGGTGTTTTAGTTTTTTCAACTTGTAAATTTTTTAAGATATCAAATTGAGTATCATGTAATTTTTTTAATCTTTCTTCTTCATAATTATCTGTTTTTTGTTCTCTTGCTTTTTCTAAGACAACATTTATATCATATTCTTTAGTAATTTCTTTTTCTTCTTCCTCAATAGGCTCTTCTTCTAATCTAATACTCTTTCTTTTAGGTACTTCATTATATTTTGTATCCAAAATTTTCTTAATTTTTTCAACATCTATTTCATTTTTATTTTCACCTAAAATAGTTGTATTACTTTTCACTTCAAAACTATCAAGTTCATTTTTACTTATTTCTCTATATAACTCTTCGTTTTTGTGAACTCTGGTATTAACAACCTCTTCATTTTCATAATATTTATTCATCCGTGAACTCATTGTTACACCTCTAGCATAATCATATCATAAAAGATACTTTTTTAAAACAAAATAATTCTATTTTTGACAAGATAATACAAAATTACAAAAATTTGACTAATCAAGAGTTATTTTATTGCTTTTAAATTATTTTATTTGCTATAATTTATTTAGGAGGATATAAATGAAAAAATTAGTTGTTAATAAAGATGCTTGTATCGGTTGTGGTGCTTGTGTTGCAATAGACGGAGAACATTTTGATTTTGGTGATGACAATTTATCTGAAGTAATCAGTCAAGAAAATATTGAAACTGATGCAGTAAAAAACGCTATGTCTTCTTGTCCTACTGGAGCAATTAGCTATAGCGAAAATGATAACGATAATGACTCATGTCCAAATTGTAAAGAAAAGAAATGCTGTCAAAAAGATGAGTGTCATTGTGGTGATGAAGCTGATGATTAACTTTCATCAGTTTTTTTATGTCTAACTAAACTACTTCCCTCTGGAACAAATTCAAGCATTCCTTCAGCTGAGGTAACTAGCGAATAAATATTATTTTTTAAAACATATAATTCTTTACTTTTATCTACATATCTTGCTTGGGCTTCTTTAATGAGGGGATAAATAAATTCTTTAGTTTCATCTACATAATCTTTAATTTTTGGTAAAGTAAATACGGCCATGAAAGTAGTGAGATTATTATAACGATCAAGAAGCTTACCAAAAGTAGCAATTTCTGACTCTTTTATTTTATCGTAATATAAACTTAAAGCTTCTTTCTTTTCTAGAAGTAAACTTTTTTGAAATGTTAGTAACATAACATTTCTTTTTACTTCATCTGAAACATTTAGATTATCTAAATTAGCATTACAATCTTCAACTGTATCGTGTAACAATTCTGTAGCAATATATTCATCTTCATCTATACCTATATCTATACCGTATAAAGCAACTCCTAAAGGATGGATTATATAATCTTCTCCACTTTTTCTTTTTTCACCCTTATGAACTTCTCTTGCAAATGGTAAAGCATTAAGAGAATTTTGATATCCCCTAGCTTCGCAATATCCTTTCAAAAATATATACATTTTTTCTGGATTATCACTACCCATAATCGCCATTAAATCACTTCCTACTTGTAATATATCACTTTCTTATTTATAATAAAAATATATATTTTTTATAAATACTATAACTGGAGGTTATAATGAATTTGGATTGGTGGAAAATATTTTATGAAGTAGCTTTAGCCCAAAACATATCTAAAGCAAGTGATAAATTACATATATCGCAACCAGCAATTACAAAACAAATCAAAAATTTAGAAGAATATTTAAATTGTAAATTATTTATTCGGAGTCAAAAAGGAGTTATTTTAACACCGAGTGGGAAGGCAATTTTTGAAGATATCAAAGCATCATTAAATTTAATTAAAAAAGCAGAACAAAAAATAAAAGATAGTAATGAACTTTTAACTGGACAAATTAGGATAGGTATTTCAACTACTTTAGCTAAAACTTACTTAATGCCATACATTAGAAAGTTTAATCAAAAATATCCTCAAGTAACTTTTGAAATAAGTACAGATCCCACTAGTTATTTAAAAAATAGTATGCGAAAGGGACAAATAGATTTTATTATTGCTAAATTTCCTTTTAAAATTATTGATGATTTTAAATATACTAAACTAGGGCAAATGGAAGATATTTTTATTACTAATAAAGATTATCCTGATTTAATCAACAAAAAAATTAGTTTAAATGATATAGCAAAGTATCCTATACTTTTACAAAAACAACCTTCAAGTTCAAGAGATTATATTGAGAAGTATTATGAAGCTAATAATATACCTCTTCATACTGTTATGGAAATTGCTAGTTCTAATCTTTTAATTGAGTTTGTTAAAATTGGTTATGGTATTGGAGTTGTAACTAAAGAATATGTCAAAAAAGAATTACAAAATAAAGAATTATTTGAAATTCAAGTAACACCAAAAATAATACCAAGAGATTTTGGTATTATTACTTTAAAAAATAATTATTTATCTAAAGCTTGTGAATTATTTTTAGCAAGTTTATATAATTAATTATTCTTTAATTCATTTTCTATCCATAACATAATAACATTAACAATATAGTCTATTTCTTCTTGACTTAATTCTTTATCTTTAGCTATTCTATGCCATTTATAAAGGCACTCTCGACAACATGTGGCTGTAGCATGTTCTCCAATAAAAACTGGATGCCCTTTCATTGGGGTTTGTTTACCATCATTTAAAATAACTTTAGGGGCTAATCTTTTTGAAATAAAATCATAAGCATGTTTTCTAATTTCATCTAAACCTTTTCTTTTAATATACTCTATATCTTTTTCTTTTAAATGAAAAGAACTTCTAAACTTAGATTTAGAAAGTCTTAATAAAATTTCATTTGAGTTCATATAATTTTTGAACTTCTTCCTTAGTTAAAGAGCGATACTCACCACTTTTTAAATTATCTAAACTTAAAAATGCTAATTTAGTTCTCGTTAATTTCTTAACATCATAACCTAAAGCTTCAAATAATTTTCTAATTATATGATTTCTACCTTCATGAATAGTAATCTCAACTAAAGAACTATTTTTAACTTTATCAATTTCTCTTACTTTAACATGATCTATTTTTAATATACTTTTATCTATTAATACACCTTTTCTCAATTTTTTAAAATCTTCTTCATTTAATATTCCATTTATTTTAGCAATATAAGTTTTATATACTTTATGTTTAGGATGCATCAATATATTAGCTAAAGTGCCATCATTAGTTAAAATAATTAAACCAGTTGTATCATAATCGAGTCTACCTACTGGATATATTCTTTCATTTGTATCAATTAAATCGACAACTACTTTTCGATTTTTATCATCAGTAACACTACAAATTACCTCTCTTGGTTTATTTAATAAATAATATACTTTTTTATTACTTTTATTTATAAATTCACCATTTACAATAACTTCATCGTCATCACTTACTTTAAAACCTAAAGTATTAATTATTTTGCCATTAACCATAACAGCATTATTTAAAATTAATTCTTCGGCTTTTCTTCTTGAAGTATAACCACTATTAGCTATATATTTTTGTAATCTTTCCATACTATTCACCAACAAAATAAGTATAACAAAATATAATTTAAAAGAAAAGATTTGTTAAGATAATTGCCGTTATAATTCCTACTAAATCAGCAAATAGGCCTCCCCATAAAGCATGCTTTATTTTAGTTATTTTAACAGTTCCAAAATAAAGAGCAATAACATAAATCGTAGTGTCAGTACATCCTTGTAAAATAGATGCTAATCTACCAACAAAAGAGTCAGGCCCAAAGTTCATAAAGATATCGTTCATTATGGCTAGACTTGCTGTACCTGATATTGGTCTTAATACGGCCATCGGAATTATTTCTAAAGGAAGAGATATATTACCAATTAAGGGGTTTAATAAATTAACAACAAAACCTAAAACATTACTATCTAAAAATATATTAATAGCAAAAATCATGGCAATAACAGCTGGAAATATATTAAAAGTAGTAACTAGTCCTTCTTTTGCTCCTTCTAAAAAGGCATCATACACATTTATTTTTTTCTTCACACCATAAAAAACAATAATAACTACCAATATAGGTAAAATTATCTTTGATATTATTTCCATCTTTTTTGCTTCTTTCTAATAAAGTAATCAAGTGTTAAACCCGCAATAGAAGAACATGCTGTAGCAATTATGGCCGGTAATATAATTTCACTAGGGGATGCTGATTTATATGCTACTCTTAATGCGAGTATTGTTGTGGGAATTAAGGTAACTCCTGCTGTATTTAATATTAAAAATGTAACCATTGGGGAAGATGCAGTGTCTTTTTTTGGATTTATTTTTTGTAGTTCGTTCATTGCTTTTAGTCCTGCTGGCGTTGCAGCACTGCCAAGACCTAACATATTCGCAGCAATATTAGAAGAAATATAACCTAAAGCTTTATTATCTTTCGGAACATCTGGAAATAATTTATATAAAAGAGGACTTAATAATTTAGCAAATTTATCTAATAAGCCACTAACTTCGGCAATCTTTAAAATTCCTGTCCATAAGACAATAATTGGAAGTAGATTTAAAATTAAGTCTAGTGCTTCATTAGCGTTAGTTAAAATACTTTCATTTATAATATTAATATTTCCTGTTATTAAAGAATAGATAATACCTACACCAATTAAAAATGCCCAAATATATCCTACCATGAAAATAACCACCTTTTAAATTTTTGCCACCAACTTAATTTTTTCATCTCCACTACCTTCTTTACATAAATTGGTTCTTTATGATATATTTCATCCTCTAATTTAACTTCAGCATAACCCACTATATCATCATCTGCGTATTCTTCTAATTTATATAGATTGATATTTAAAGTTACTTTTTTTAATTCATTTTTAGTTAAAGTCATATTATAATCATTTTTAACATATAACAAATTATCTTTATAATACTCTTCTTTCTCTACTTTAAAATTATTTTTTTTTATAATTGGATAACTTTTATAATTTTTAAAAATATTTTGATATAAACTTTTATGATCAAGCCAATCATTTGGATCATTTAAAGTAACTACAACTAAATTAATATTATCTTTACTACCAGTAGAAACTAGTGTTCTTCTTGCTTTTTCGGTAAAACCTGTTTTTCCACCCGTAATATAATCTTCACTTAACAATTTATTTTTATTATGCCAAACATAAGTCTTCTTATTAGTTTTTACAGTATGACTTTTAGTTTTAAATATTTCTCTAAAAGTAGTATTTTCCATGGCATATTTAGTTAATTTAGCCATATCTTTAGCAGTAGATAAATTAGCATCACCATTATTTTCTTCTAAACCATGGGGATTATAAAACACTGTATTAGTCATCCCTAAATTACTAGCATAATCATTCATTAAATAAACAAACTCTTCCTTACTACCAGCGATATGTTCTGCAATCATCAAGGCTGCATCATTACCACTTCGAAGCATTAAACCATATAATAAATCTCTTAATGTTATTTCTTCTCCCACTTCAATATAGATTGCACTACCAAAAGCTTGATAAATTATATCTGTTACTACCACTACCTCATCTAAGTTACCATTTTCTATCGCAATTAGGGCTGTCATTATTTTAGTTGTACTAGCTATTAATCTTTTTTCATCTAAATTATATCCATATAATACTCTTCCTGTATCAAGGTCCATTGCAATTGCACTGGAAGCACTGATAGCCATTACTTTAATTGGTATTAAAATTAGTAGTAACAAAATAATTTTTTTCATTATTTCACCTAAAAAATTATATGATTTTCTTTAATTAAAAATGTTGATAACCTATAAGTTATCAACACTAATTTATAATAAAGGGATCATCAGAAGTTCCTCTTCCACCCGATAATTGATTTACGGATGCAAGATAGAAGACTGGTCTAATTGAATGAGCATTTATCAAATAAGATTCAACAGAATCATTACAACTGCCAACAACACGAAGTCCAATATTCACATCATGGAAGGCATTAAAGCCTTCATACACCATAGTCCATTCGTGGATGCTTGGTGCTCCGGAGTCATTTTGGGATAAGCGCATCCATCCGTTTTGAAGTAATTCACAACCAGAACTAGGACGTGCATCATCGCTTACGGAATAATAATAATCATGAAGATACATTAAACTTATTTTTGAATCAAACTTTTTATTCCACTTTTCTGTATGTCTTATATAATAAGTTGGCTGGTTATAGTGTGAAGAGTCATGATTTCCAACTAAGCCTGATTGGGCTCCTTCATCTTCTTCATTTGCCTTATCAGTCCAACTAGTTTCTTTTTGACCTGTCTCTACTAAATATAATTCTTCTACCGTTTGATTTGCTTTTACTTCACTCCAACCCATATTACCATACGTCCATGTATTATTAGCAATTTTTTCTTCCCAACTATTAGGAACATATTCTGTATTTGTTAAAAAGCCAGCTCCTTTTATTGCTTTATATATTAAACTTTGAGGAAATGCTATATTTTCACTAGTGTTTGTCCACCATTGATACGTTTCATTCAAAGCCTCTTGCTTTATTACTTTTACTCTTCCAGTTTCTGCTTCTATTCCTATTATTCTATACATATGATGATCAGTATCTGTTACACATTTTTCTTTATCACTTGTTCCAAAACATATATAATTTTGTACATCTTCATTATATTGACCTTGGAATCGGAACATTGCTCCTCTTATTTTATCTGTACTTAATCTATTTGGATTTTTCTCTTTTATTTCAAGGCCTAAACTTTTATCAAAATATAAATAACAATAGGTTGTATTCCCACTTGTTATTGTTACTTTATCATTTTCATAACTTAATACATTTTCTAATTCTTTTCCATTATTATCTATACATTTTGATTTTTCTATATTAAGTACATACATATCTGGAAATTTATTTCCTTCTACTTCGACATAATTATTTTCACCTTCCTCTCTATACATGGCAAAAGTTTTATTATTTACTTCTTGTTTTAAGATAACATTATCTAATTTAACTTCTTCTTTCGGTTTCAAAACTATGACACCGGTTAGTATTACTCCCACCAATAATACTATCAATAAATATTTCTTGTTAATTATTCTCATAAAATATCATTCCTTTATTTTATAAGATAATTATATATTACCCCCCCGGTGTCAAGTTGCAAAAGAAAAAATGTTGTTAATTCACAACATTTTTCAAAATTTTTATATTTTACTAATTTAAACCTTGAGGTTTAACAACTTCAGTATTATTTACATCATCAATTTTTAAATTTAATTCTGAATCTCCAAAGTCAATTTCTATACCACGGATGTATTCTTCTTTATCAACACTTACTTTAAAAACTAATTTATCATTAAATTTATTACTTACACCATATACATGACTATAAGCTAAATTAGCATCATATTTTAATATTTCTACAGTATAAGTTGTAATATCATCATTTCTTTCTACTTTATCAACTGTAAAAATATGATTTAAGAAATACAATTCTTGCGGTGTAAATGTTGTATGTTTTGTTGTATTTTCTTTCCAAGTTCCAGTACTATTTAGTTTTGTCCAACTTTTTTGATGATAAGTTGGTCCAACATAATCATGATCTATATATGATCCTTCAGTTCCTTTATAATAAGTTGTACTATTAGAAGTAGTTAATAAAGCTTCATTTTTCTTTTTATCATATTTCATTGTTGTACCATTTAAAGTATAAGTTAAACTATTTGCATCTCTTGTTTTAGCATAAGCTTTTTCAATTAATCTTGAATATTCATACTTTTTAGTTGCAGTAAATTCATCTTTTTTAGGATAATCATGTATTTCAACATTTTTTAAATCTTTAGGTCTATCTACTGTAGTGCTATCCCAACCATCAATTACAACATTCATTGTAAAATAATCGCTTGTTTTGTTAAAATCGCTTTCTTTCCATGAACTTGATATATAATAAAGTTTACCAGTTTTTACTTCAGTAAGTACAACTAGTTTAATATCATTTTTAAATGCATTAGTAATATTATAACAATCTTCAACGGCTTTATTAGCAACATCTTTATCAATTGTAACTAAATAACTAGGATGTGCTCTTTTACTAAGTAGTTCAGCTGATTTAACATTTGTTAAGAATAATAAATGACTAATTCCTAATCCAGAATAGAATGATCTTGATTCTCCCCATGAATTAGTTTCATTATTATAAGTCCAGTGATCTTGATAATTATATCTAGATACTAATTTATCAGTAGTATATCTACCAGGTTGACCTTCTAAATATTCTGTAACACCATCATATATACTATATCTTCTATTTTGACTTCTACTAAACCAAACTTCATCTCTTACTTCTTTTTTTGAACTTTTATATGTAGTATTAGTTAAAAAATGAGCACTATCTAAATTTAAAGCTTCTTTAGCTAAATTTTCGATATATTCAGCATAATTTTTTGTATCTGGTTTTTTACTTTCTTCAGCTGGTTCTGTTTTTGGATCAGATTCAGTTGGTTTAACATTACCCTCATCTTTTTCTACAGTATTCTTGTTATCATCTTTTGTTGTTTCAGAATCATCTTTAGATTCAACAACTTTATCTACAACATTTGAAGTATTATTATCTTTATTTTGAGTTAATTCTTTTACTTCATTATTTTCTTTATTAGTTTCATTTTCATCTGTTAATGTACCTAAATCTAATACATCATTATTTTCAACTACTTCATTTTTATTTGGAGTTTTATTATTTACATTATCCATTTTACTATGTGTTGCTGGTAAATTAACTACAACAACACCTCCAACAACTGCTACTGAAGTAATAGTAGCTAGTCCTATTTTAGTTTTAAATAACCATTTAACTATTTTTCTCATATTCCTTCCCTTCTTTTGCCTAGATTATAGCAAACTTAGTATTCCTAGTCAATCAGTTTCTTATATATTATATGTCCAAATTTTACCTTTAGATAATTAAGTTGTTTAATTTATTTAAATTAAACAAAAAAAAAAGAACGAATTAATCTCGTTCTAAAATTTAGGCTTTTTTAGCTTTTTTTACTGGTTTAACTTCTTTTTCTTCTAATTTAGAAGCAGCAGTTTTTAATACTTCAGCAGTTTTATTTTTTACTTGTTTAGCTGTTTTTTCAACTACTGGTGTACCTTTTTCAACTGCTAAATCAACTAATTCTTGAGCTTTAATTTTAACTTCTTTAGATTTATCGATAATCATTTGTTTAGCTGTTTCTTTATCTAAATCTTTTATTGTATTTTCTAATTCTTTGGTTTTAACAATAATTGCGTTTTTAACTTCTTCAACATCAATTTCTTTAGCTTTTTCAACTAATTCATTTAACGCTTTTGATAAATCTTTTCTTAATTCTTTACCACTTTTTGGTGCTAAAAGCATTCCTAAACCTAAACCTAAACCAGCTCCTAAAATAAAATTACCTTTCTTACTCATCGTAATCACTCTCCTCTTTTTCTCTATTATTTTTATGATTTAAAAATAATTTACATATTAAATTTTCTACGGCTGAAAAAGCTGTTGTAAGTACACCATTTACTTTATCTGATACCATACCAAGTGTATTAAATAATGGAGTTACTCTTTCAACCTTATCATTAATATCATCAACTACTTTTAATACTTTATCTATTGTAATTATAAGTTTTATTCCTAAAACTATTCCAACTACTATTATTATTATTAACAAAAAGTAAATTATTATAGGTAAAAATTGTGATAAAAATTCCACTAATTATCCTCCTTTCTATTCTCATACATTGAATCTATTAATTCAAATATATCCCCATTATCTTCATCATTTTTATTTGGTTTATCTATTTTTTCTTCTTCAATTTTTTCAAGTTCTTCTTCAATGTCCTCTAAATGATTAGTTGTAGGTATTTCTAAAGTATCTTCTAGAGGTATTTCAGTTGATGCTTCATCTAATAAATCATCTATAGTTTTAGAATTATCTTCAACTTTTACTTCACTATCTTTTTCTTCAAAAAAGGTAACTACTGGTTCACTTATTGGTTCTTCAACAGTAAATTTTGGCTCTTCTTTAATTGTTTCAAAAGCTTTTTTTCTAACTGTATCAATATCAACTGTGTTAATAACATCACTTTTATTAACAATATCATCAGCTTTATAATCTTGATTTAGAATACCATAAACTGGTGAAATAATTGGTGAAGGTTTGAATTTCTTTTTTTCTACTGGTTCACGATTATCTCTTGCTTCTCTATCATATCTAGCATATTCATTTCTCTTTTCACTTTTTTTCTTACGTTCAATATCTAAGACATTAGTATTAGGTCTTTGTCTTGACATACTACTTTGAAATTCTTCTTCATCAAAATCAGGAAATTTAAAAGTATTATCAGCTTTTAATAAATCATTTTCGCGTGTTACCTCAGGTGTTCTCGTTTCCACTTTTGGCTCTACTGGTCTTAATGGTGTATCTACTGGTGCAGTAGCAACGGGAGATACTGAAGCCTCTTTAACAGGTTCTTCCTTTTTTTCTTCATGTATTTTTATTGGTTCTGTATATTCTTCTTCTTCAAATAAAATATCTTTTATTTTTTTTACTAAGCCCATAAAATTGTTCCTCCTAATTTATGAAATCGGTATCCTTTATACTAGTATTTTCTTCTTCATTTACATCTTCTTCTTCATAATCTAATATATTTGAATTATTTTTACTATCTTTAAATAAATCAAAAACCTCTTCAGTATAATTTAATTTATCATCATTCAATATATTTGCGATAATAGTATCATTATATTTTATGCTTTGTAAAATACTAATGGCATTTATAAGTGCAACTTTACCGTTATCATTATCTACCATCATTTCTATTTTAGCATAATTATACATAATTTCAATCAAATATTGATTGTTTTCTGTTAATTTAATCTCTACATAACCTTTTTTATCATTACTATTTATAGCTCTAGATAAATATAAACTATTATTAACTGTATAGTTAAAATCTTTCTTAGCATTATAACTAATTAAATCTATATATAAGTAATATGTTGTATCACTACTTGTAATAACAGCATAATTATTAGATGCTTCTTCTATACTTAAACCTTTAGGTAAGAAAAACTGATATCCTTTTTTATATACATTAGCATCTTTAATATTTTTATTAACAGAATTAATTATATCATCATAAGATAAACTATTTATATTAGTACATCCTGTTAAAGATAGCATAATTATTAATATTAATACTAAATGTTTTATTTTCATATCTACTCCTAACAATATTATAGCAATTTATTTAATTGCTTTCAAATATTTTATTTTTATTCCTCTTTTACTAAATTTTTCTTCATATTCTGTTTCTACATTAGGGATATTTGTACTATGTAAATCATAAGATAACTCTACTATTTCATAGCCATAATTTTTTAGGCTATCAATGCTAAATGCGAATAAATCATCATTATCAGTTTTTTGAATAATTGTTTTTTTACTCTTAAAGAAATTATCATAAAGTTTTAAGAAATTCTCATGAGTAAGTCTTCTTTTTGCATGTCTTAATTTAGGCCAAGGATCAGAAAAATTGAGATAAATAACCTCTACTTTATGTTTAAGTAAATCGCTTAAATTTTGGACATCATTAATTATTATCTTTAAATTAGGTAAATTATATTCTTGAATTTTTTTAATAGCTACACTGGCAACACTAGAATATTTTTCTATACCAATATAATTAATATCTGGGTTATTTAGAGCCATATTTAAAATAAAATTACCTTTACCCATCCCTATTTCAATATGGATAGGGTTATTATTGGGAAAATTAATTTCATCTTGAATTAAAAATGTACAATTATTTATTACTTCATCTTTATATTTAGGATTACGCATCCGCATATTTAATCACTTCCTCAAATTTAACATATAATGTTGGTAGGAGGTAATTATGCGAAAGAACCGAAACTCATTTTTCTCTGAAAGTAACTTTCAATCTTATAACCCAAACATACCTAACAATATAAATCCTGGCCCTTATCAATCTGCGAGCAACTATTTCTATCAAGGACCAATGCCTAATAATTATAACACAATGGACAATAATAGTGATATAGAAAGTCGTCTTGCTAAAATAGAAAGGCAATTAAATAGGATGGATTATCGCATTAGTAAACTAGAAAATAGTAATACGATTATATCATCTGATGATTATGAAACCAATAATACTAATATGTATATGCTTTAAACTCTTTAGAAAGAGTTTTTTTAATGATATATAATCATGGCGCTAAAACAATATAGTTGTTCTTCCCCATTTATGGCAATAGCTACTTGATATTTAATATCAATAATATCTATATCTTTTAATAAAAAATCATTGATACTATTTTCTAAATCCTTTTCACACTCTTCATCAAATACTCTAACTTTCATATCTTTCACCCTATTTTAATATAACAAAAAAGACAAAATTAATTTGTCGTTTTTTATCATTTACGGTAAATTACTGGTTTAACTAATTCTAAAGTTTTAACATATTCATAATTAGTATCTTGTTTTTTATTATAGTCATCCATATAATCTAATATATTATCTGTTTTAATAATGCCATTATAATAGCCAAATTTTTGTAACCATACACCATTTTTTGTTTGTCTTGCAAAATGATAATCACCCCTTTTACGATCATTATCAGAAAAAATTGCTATTTTAAAACCTTCATGTTTAGGGGTATCATTAATATCACTTGCATATTGTTTAATTTTTAAAAAATCTAAATCAGAATTTAAAGCATCGAGTAAATTTTGATAATAATATATTGTTGTAACCGGGTTTAAGGCCGTGAATAAACTTTGATAACCACTGATATCACCAACATTTACTTGAAAATCAAAAGTAGTTAAGGCTGAATATTTATATCTAAATTCACTGGGTATAGGTAGTCCTAAAGCATAAAAATAACAATTACCATGTAATAACTCTTTTAAGGGAGCAATATTCTCTATTTGAACTAAAAGTTTTAGATATTTACCATAGAGTTTAGTTATATTTTCATCATCTACATGTAAAGATACATGTCTTATCTCAATTAACTTTTTTAATATATAATTTATTTTTTTATCCATTATGTCTTTTTTCATAGCTTCGCTATTATAACAAAAAGAAAGTGATTTGTAAATTTGAAATTTTGATTTCTAATTGCAAGTAGTATATTTAAATGCTATAATTTGTAAAAGGTGGTTGGAAATGAAAGATAAAATATATATTTTTGGACATAAAAAACCAGATACTGATAGTGTTTGTAGTGCTATATGTTTATCTTATTTACAAAATGCTTTAGGCGCTAATACTGAAGCAAGAATACTTTCAAATATTAATGATGAAACTAAATATGTTTTAAATAAATTTAAAATAGAAATACCCAAAATACTTAATGATGTTAAGTTACAAGTTAAAAATATTAATTATCATAAAGATTTTAAAATAAGTATTAAAGAATCAGTTTATAATGCTTTCTTTAAAATGCAACAAAATGATATGAGTACAATTCCTCTTGTTGATGATAAGGGACAATTTATGGGTACTTTTGCTATGAAAGATATAGCTAAAAAAGAAATGCTTGGTAATAATACTACTATTCATACAACATATAGTCATATAATAAATACCATTAAAGGTATTGAAGTATTAAAGTTTAATGAAGAAATTGAAGGAATTATTACTAATATAGATTTAAGAAGTACAACTTTTTATCAAGAAGAAGATATACTTAATAAAAATACTATTTTAATCGTTGGGGATCGTCACTCAATTATTGAAGAAGCAATAAATAAACATATTAAATTATTAATTATTACAGGTCATAATAAAATAAAAGAAGAACATTTAGAACTAGCTAAAAAACATAAAATTAACATTATTTACACCAATAAAGATACTTATGAAACATTACTTACTATTGGATTTGCTAGTATTATTGAATATTATCACTATACTAAAAATTTAGTATGTGTTAATGAAAATTTAGATGTTACTGATTTAAATGAACTTATTAATAAAACTAAACATAGTTATTATCCAGTTATAGATAACGCCAATAAATGTCTAGGGTTAATTAAATTATCTGATTTAAGAGATATTCATCCGAAAAAAGTTATTTTAGTTGATCATAATGAATTATCTCAAAGTGCTGATGGCCTAGAAGAAGCAGAAATTATTGGAATATTTGATCATCATAAGTTAAGTACTCTAGGTACAATTAAACCAATTAATTTTAGAAGTATGACTGTTGGTAGTACTTGTACAATTATTTATGAATTATTTAAAGAAAATAAAGTTAAAATACCCGAAGATATTGCTTGTTTATTACTTTCTGGTATTATTTCTGATACCCTTCTTTTAAAAAGTCCAACAACTACTAAAATAGATGAAAAAGTATTTAATGATTTAGTTAAAATAACACAAATTGATGCTCAAAAGTTAGCAATAGAAATGTTTAAAGCAAATGACTCAATTAAATCTAAATCACTAAAAGAAATAATATACTTAGATTATAAAACTTATACAGTAGATAAAAGAACTATTATTATTAGTCAAATTACTACTTTAAATGCTAAAGCTATTTTAAAACAAAAATCTAGTTATATTAAATTTTTAAATAAAGAAAGTGAAATGCAAAAGTTTGATATTATGTTATTTGTAATAACAGATATCTTTAAAAATGGCTCATATATTTTATTTAATGATAAAGCAAAAACAATTATAAAAGATAGTTTTGGAGAAGATATAGAAGAAGGTGCTTTCTTAGATAATGTAGTATCAAGAAAAAAACAAATTCTACCTGCTATCATGTCTATTATTAAATAATTAGGTATTTCCTAAGTTTTATGTTATAATAAAACAAATGAAGGAAATATGATATGAAACTTAAAGATTTAAAAAATAAAACAGGAATACAAAAAATAATTCTTATATTGATTACTATTTTAACTGTAGCAACATTTACTCTAAATAGAACATCAGTACACCCATTATTACATGTTAAAACACCATTTAAAGTAGGAACTACTACTCTTTTAATCTTATCTATATTTATGTATAAATATTATGATCATTTCTATTTTAAAGGTAAGAAGAAAAATAATTTATTTATCTTATTAAGTAGTATATTCTCTATTATAATGTTAATAGGTAATTCTTATAATACTATTGGTAGTTGGGGCTTCTTATTTGGTAATATTCCTTGTTTTTTACTTTCTATAGTTGAATTTATTGGTTATTCAATATTCTTTTATAGTGCTATTTATGTTATATATGAGTGGTTAATTAACAATAAATTTAAAGAAAAGATGAAAGATAATAAAACTTTAAATTTTATCTTTAATAAACATCCATTTATATTACCTTTTCTTATTATTTTAATTGGTTTTATTCCATATATTATTGCTTTTTATCCCGGTATTTTATCACCAGATCCCGCTAATCAAATTAAACAATTTTTTGGCTTAGAAACTGATTATCGTTATTATTCTGTTATGCTTGATGAAAATGTTAATATAACTAATCATCATCCAGTATTACATACAGTTATTTTAGGTGGTTTAGCATGGATAGGTAATAGACTTGGTTCAGTTAATGCTGGTATATTTACATATAGTTTAATTCAAGTTACTTTATTTATATCTCTTCTTGCTTATACTTTCTTATTTATGAAAAAATTAAATACCCCAATAATTTATAGGCTTATCTGTTTACTAATATATATCTTTGTTCCAATATTTCCACATTATGCAATGTCTACTTTAAAAGATGTTTGGTTTGCTATATTTGTTATCTTCTATATTATGAAATTATATGAACTAATAAAAGATAGTAATAAAGATATATATGATTTCAAAACTATTTTAATTTTAATAATTGATATGTTATTAATTACTCTATTTAGAAATAATGGTATATATTTAATATTAATGTCATTTCCACTTTTATTAATTATTGATAAAAAGAATAGAGGAAAAATTTTAATTACTTTATTAGTACCAGTTATCTTATTTTATAGTTTTACAAATATATTGCTTCCCTATTTAAAAGTTACACCATCTAGTCCAAGAGAAGCTTTATCTATACCTTTTCAACAAACTGCAAGATACGTTAAATATTATGGTGATGAGGTAACTGAATATGAAAAAGAAGTTATTGATCAAATACTAGATTACAGTGATTTAGTTGAAAGATATGACCCGCAAAAATCTGACCCAGTAAAAAATAAATTTAATCGTTATGCCACTAAAGAAGATTTAAATGAATACTTTGGTGTATGGTTTAGACAATTTTTAAAACACCCAAATATTTATTTTGAAGCAACATTACATAATACTTATGGTTATTTTTATCCCGATGCTAAAAAGTGGTATTTATATTACAATTATGACAGTATATTAATTGAAAGTGGTATCAATTTCCATTACAATTCCCTAGGATGGTTAAGAAACATTTTAAGTGGTTATGCTGTAGCGTTCCCATATATTCCTTTAATAGGTAGTCTAGTAAGTATTGGTTTTTGTACCTTATTATGTATGACAATATTCTTCTTTATTATTAACTTAAAAAAATATAAATATTTAATATATTTAACCCCAGTTGTATCTTTAGTCTTAGTATGTGTGGCATCACCAGTTAATACCTACTTTAGATATACACTAGGTTATATATTTGCCTTACCAGTTATTGTTGCAATATTTTTAAAGATTATAGAGGATGTAAGAAGTGAAAGGAAGTAAAAAATGAAAAAGAAAATTGCTATATTAATACCTTGCTATAACGAAAGTAAAACAATTGAAAAAGTGGTAAAAGATTATCACAAAGCTATACCAGAAGCTGATATTTATGTTTATGATAATAACTCTACTGATGGCACTGATGAAATTGCTAGAAAAGCTGGAGCTATCGTTAAATATGAATATCAACAAGGAAAAGGTAATGTTATCAGAAGTATGTTTAGAGAAATAGATGCTGATTGTTATCTAATGATTGATGGTGATGATACTTATCCTGCTGAAAATGCTAGAGAAATGTGTGATTTAATTTTAGAGGGAAAAGCTGATATGGTTATTGGTGATAGATTATCTAGTACCTATTTTGAAGAAAATAAAAGAGCTTTCCATAATTTTGGAAATAGAATTGTTAGATTTTTAATTAATGTTATTTTTAATAACAATATTAAAGATATTATGACTGGCTATAGAGCATTTAGTTATCGTTTTGTCAAAGGTTTCCCAGTTTTATCTAAGGGTTTTGAAATTGAAACAGAAATGACTATTCATGCTGTTGATAAAAATTATAAATTAGTAGAAATACCAGTTACCTATCGTGATCGTCCAGAAGGTAGTGTTTCTAAATTAAATACTTATTCTGATGGTATTAAAGTTTTAAAAACAATTGGTACTCTTTTCAAAGAATATAAACCAGCAATGTTCTTTAACTTAATTGCCTTTTTATTCTTATTAACTGCCTTAATATTAGGTATTCCTCCCTTTGTAGAATACTTCCAAACTGGTTTAGTTTTTAAAGTTCCAAGTTTAATAGTAGCATCTATTTGTTTAGCAATAAGTATTATGTTATTTATAACTGGTATAATATTACAAGTTATTGCTAAGAAACATAAACAATTATATGAACTATATTTAAATTTGATTGAGAGGAAAAATGATTAAAAAATTATTAAGTAATAAATTAGTTAAACAAATTCTAAAATTTGGTGTAGTTGGTGGTTTAGCATTTATTATTGATTATGGTATTTATACTCTTCTATTACAAGTATTTCATATTCATTATGTAATATCTGGGATAATATCATTTAGTATATCTGTAATATTTAATTATATCTTAAGTATTATTTGGGTATTTGATATAAATAAGAAACAAACTATTAAAGAATTTGCAATATTTGTTATTTTAAGTGTTATTGGTCTTATTTTAAACACAATTATTCTTTATATCTGTGTTGATAAATTCCATATTCATGAACAAATTGCTAAAATTATTGCTACTGCCATAGTAATGGTTTACAATTTTATTACAAGAAAGATATTTATAGAGCAAAGAAATTAACTTCTTTGTTTTTTTATTTATGAAAGAAGAAAATTTTGGAAGTGTAAATGGCCAACGATGAAGGCGGTAAAAAATATAACAAATAGAATAATAAATTTTCTTCTTTCAAGTAGTATATGCTAGCACAAAGGTTAAAAATATTTTGTCACATTTTGTCGTACCTATTAAAAAATTGATAATTTCTTACCAATTTTATGATTTTATGATAAATGGATTATCTATTGTTCCAATTTCATTTTCATTTCCGTTTAATAATTTTTCTGAAGCATTTATATAGAAGACTGGCCGCACGGAAAGGCC
>CANQZN010000014.1 GCA_947628365.1 uncultured Bacilli bacterium
CAAAGGTATATTCTATCATACTATTAATGGGACATTTTTAAAAAATCTTTATGGGACATTTTTAAAAAGGATTAACAGAATATTGAAAATCTATTGCGATAAAAAAAATCTTATGCTATACTTTAATGTAGAATAAGGAGCATACTTCTATGAGTAAAAAGGGAACAAAAAAGAGAGAAGTAAAAGAAGATTTAGAAATTCGCAAAGTTGCATATTCTAAAAATAATAGCAATATTTTTTTATTGTTTATTTTAATATTCCTTTTTGGGTTAACTTTATTTTGTACTCTGTATTTTGTTGGTAAGTATTATAATGATGATATAGTCCCTCCAGCAGAAGTTATTGAGATAGCTAAAAATAATAGTAAAGTTACAATAACAAATAAGGGAGTTATTGAAAGAAAAGTTATGGAAAGTGACTTAGATAGTGAAAAAATTGTTATCGAAAATATTAATAAAATAGAATTACAAGCAGATAAAAATAGTCCTGATGACTTATTAAAGTATAATGTTAAATATGTAATTACCAAAAATGATTTTCCATTTAATGTTATTTCTAATAATGATAGTGATGTTCAAGTAAGGTTCTCTTACTCATTTGATAATGCAAATTGGACTTATGTGAATAATGTTATTAGTACAGTTGATACTAATATTAGTCCTTTTATGGGCGGTTATTATGATATCTCAGGAATTAGTACAGAATTAAATATTGCTACTAATTATACAATAGATTATAATGCTAATGATCATATTACAATGTATTGGAAAAGTGAAACGGTTATAAGACCAAGCAAGAATAATATTAATAACAACTTTGAAGCTAATTTTAAAATTGAATATGAATAATATATAAATATTTATTTCACTAGTGTTAAGTGAAGTGAAAGGAAGAAATTTTAAATGAAAGATAATATTGATGTAACACATTACAATTTTAAAGGTTTATTTAAATATATTTCAACAGTTATTAGTTGGACTATTTTTCTACTGCTTACATTAATATGTTTATTTTTAGGTTATTATTATATTTCAGTTAGATTATATACAACAAAGGGTGAAAAATATGAACCATTATTTTCTGTTTATACAGTAGTTAGTGAAAGTATGGAACCGACTGTTGATAAATTTGATGTTATAGTAAATACCAAAATAGATGATATTAAAGATGTAAAGATAAACGATGTTATAACATTTATTTCTACATGGCAAGTTAATTATGGCATGACAGTAACTCATAGAGTAGTTGGTACTAAAACGCTTGATGATGGTTCTACTTGTTTAGTTACAAGAGGAGATAATAATACAGCAGATGATCAAACATGCGTAAGTGAAAGCAATGTTATTGGTGTTGTAAGAGCGGTAGTCCCTGGTCTTGGTAAATTACAAGGATTCTTAGCTAGTGGATTTGGTTGGTTATTAATTATAGTGTTCCCAGCTTTATATATTTTAGTTAAAGATATAATGAAGATATTTAAACTAGTTGATGAAGATAAGAAAGAAAAAAATAAAAAAGAATTAAATAATTCTAAAGAAGATAGAAAAGAGAAGAAGCAAATAAAAAATAATCGATTAGATATTAAAGATAGTGATTATGATGATGAAGAGTAAAGTTAACTGCTTTACTTTTTTTTAAGGATGATTTATAATCTTAAATAAAGAAGGAAGTGGATTTATGGAACTTAAAGGTTCAAAAACAGAAGCAAACTTAATGGCTGCGTTTGCTGGTGAAAGTCAAGCTAGGAATAAATATACTTATTATGCAAGTAAAGCAAAAAAAGATGGTTATGAACAAATAGCAGCAATATTTGAAGAAACTGCTAATAACGAAAAAGAGCATGCTAAATTATGGTTTAAAGAATTACATGGTGGTGAAGTTCCAGATACGCATACTAATTTAGAAGATGCTGCTGATGGTGAAAACTATGAATGGACAGACATGTATAAAGAATTTGCTGAAGTAGCTAAAGAAGAAGGCTTTGATAGAATAGCATATCTTTTTGAAGAAGTTGGCAAAATTGAAAAAGAACATGAAGAAAGATATAGAAAACTAATTAGCAATATAGATGAAGGATTAGTATTCTCAAATGATGGTGATACTATTTGGATTTGCCGTAACTGTGGACATGTAGTTGTTGGTAAAAAAGCTCCAGAAGTTTGTCCAGTATGTAAACATAAACAAAGTTTCTTTGAAAGAAAAGCTGAAAATTATTAATAATACAATGAATTAATCAAAGTAGATTTATTATTTCTAATTTAGAGAATAAATATAATTGGTGCAAATATTTATAGATAAATAATAAATTGAATTTCAATTAAGGAGTATTAGTTGAGTAATTCGCATTAAGAATTAAAGTGTATGATTAATCATAAATAAAGGTGGTACCGCGGGTCTCTCGTCCTTTACTCCTTTGTTTATGATTTTTTTAAATAGAAAGAGTGATGAATATGCATAGTGATAAAATTAAAGAAATAAGTGAAGAATTAAAAACTTTATTTGATGATTGTACAAAAAGTAAATTAGAAAATATTAAAACAGAATATTTAGGGAAGAATGGTAAAATTACTTTATTAAATGGTTTAATTAAAGATGTACCAAATGAGATGAAAAAAGAATTTGGGATGCAAGTTAATGCTTTAAGAAGTGAATTTAATGAAAAATATGAAAAAGTAAAAAGTGAGTTAGAAGAAGCAGAAATAAATCAAAAACTTGCTAGTGAAGCCATTGATATAACACTTCCAGGAACAAATATTAAAAATGGTGCTCCTAATATATTAGAAAAAATAGTAGAAGAAATTGAAAGTGTTTTTATGTCTATGGGATATGATGTAGTAGATGGACCTGAGATAGAAGAAGATCATTATAATTTTGAATTATTAAATATACCTAAAGGACATCCTGCTAGAGATGCTCAAGATACATTTTATGTTAAGGGTGAAGATTATTTACTTAGAAGTCAAACATCACCAGTTCAAGCGAGAGTAATGCTTGCTAGTGGTGGAGATAAACCAATTAGAATGATTTGTCCAGGTAAAACTTATAGAAGAGATGCTGATGATGCTACTCATTCACATCAATTTATGCAAATTGAAGGTTTACTTGTTGATAAAGATGTTAGTTTATCTGATTTAAAAGGAACTTTTGATGTCGTAGTTAAAAAGTTATTTGGTGAGTCTACTAAAACTAGATTTAGACCTAGTTATTATCAATTTACTGAACCAAGTGTTGAGACAGATATTTCTTGTTTTGTTTGCAAAGGTAAAGGATGTAGTTTATGTAAAAATACTGGTTGGATAACTGTAAGTGGTGCTGGTATTGTTCATCCAAATGTACTTAAGAATTGTGGTTATGATCCGAAGGTATGGACTGGTTTTGCTTTTGGCTTTGGGGCTGAAAGACTTGCTATGCTTAAATATGGTATTAATGATATTAGAACATTTTATCAAACAGATTTAAGAGAAGTAGAAAATTTTGATAGAAGGGAGGCTTAACAATGATAAGTTTAAATTGGGTTAAAGATTATATTGATTTAGATGGAGAAGACTTAAAGGAACTAGCGGTTAAAATAACTAAAGCTGGTGTTAATGTTGAAGCTGTTAAAGATAATCATATTAATAATTTAGTTATTGGTGAAGTAGTATCTTGTGAAGATCATCCTAATAGTGACCATTTAAAAGTATGTATGGTTAATGTTGGTAATGAAATTGTACAAATTGTCTGTGGCGCTCCTAATGTAAGACGTGGTCTTAAAGTAATTGTAGCCCTTCCTGGTGCCGTACTTCCTGGTAATTTTGAGATTAAAAAAGGTAAAATAAGAGATGTTGAGTCAAATGGTATGTTATGTGCCTTATTTGAACTAGGCATAGAAGAAAAAACAGATGAAACTTATGCTAAAGGTATTCATGAAGTAGAAGAAGATGTTAAAGTTGGCAGTGATGCTAATGAATATTTAGGAACAAGTGATGTTCTATATGAACTTGATGTTCATAAACATAGAAATAACGATTGTTATTATCATATTGGTTTTGCTTATGAAATAGGATGTATATTAAATAAGAAAGTTACTTTACCAGATATTACTCATAAAGAAATTAAAGAAGATGTTAATGATTATTTAACATTAAAAGTTGAAACAGAAGATTGTCCTTATTATTTAGCCAAAATGGTTAAAGATGTCGTTATTAAAGAATCACCAGAATTTATTAAACAAAGATTAATTAATGCTGGTATGCGTCCAATTAATAATGTTGTTGATATCTCTAACTATGTTATGTTAGAATTTGGTCAACCTCTTCACTTTTTTGATAAAGATTATTTAGGAGATAAAATAGTTGTTAGAAAAGTGAAAGAAAATGAAACAATTAAAACTTTAGATGGCCTAAATAGAGAACTAAAGACAAGTGATATTGTTATAACTGATGGGGATAAACCTGTATGTATTGCTGGTGTAATGGGTGGTGAAAATACCGAAGTATTACCTACCACTAAAAATATTTTAATTGAAAGTGCTATATTTGATGCTGTATCTATTAGAAATACGGCAAGTCACTTGAATTTAAAAAGTGAAGCTTCAATTAGATATGGTAAAGGTTTAAATTATGAATATACTAAAATGGCTATTGAAAGAGCGTGTCATTTGTTAGAGCGTTATGCTGATGCTAAAGTATTAAGTGGTATAGTATGTCATGATAAAGTAGATAAAACTGATAAAACAGTAACATTTAAAACAGAAGAAATAAATAAAATATTAGGTATAGAAATAACAGATGATGATGTTAAAGTTGAATTAGGTAGATTAGACTTTCCATATGTTTATAAAGCATCAGAATTTATTGTAACTATTCCTAAAAGAAGACTTGATATAGATCCTAATATTAATGATATTGCAGAAGAAATAGGTAGACTTTATGGTTATCATAATTTAGTTTCAACTCTTCCTAAAGGTTATACTAAACAAGGTGAATATATTGGTGATGTTAAGATTAGAAAAGAAACATCTAAAAGACTTCGTACATTAGGTTTAAATGAGTGTAAAACTTATACTTTAGTAAGTCCTGATATGGCTAAATTATTTAGATATGAAGATAAAGAAAATGTTATTTTACCAAATCCGATGAGTATTGATAAATCAATTGTCAGAACTAGTATTATTCCATCTTTATTAAATGTTTATGATTATAATACAGCAAGAAGTGTTAAAGATATTTGTATTTATGAAATAGCTAAAACTTATGATAAAGACTTTAATGAAGATTTAAAGACCGCAATACTAATGAAGGGTGAATATTTAACTAATGATTGGTTAAAATTAAATGTTAAAGTTGATTTTTACTTAATTAAAGGTGTTATAGAAAATTTATTAAATTATTTAGGTTATAAAAATAGATATAGTTTTGAAAAAGCCCAAATAAGTGATTTACATCCAGGTATAAGTTCTAAAATTTTAATTGATAAAGATGAAGTTGGTATCATTGGTAAAGTTCACCCAAGTTTAAAGAAAGATGATATATTTGTTGCGGAAATTTCTTTAACTAAATTATATGAAAAATCTGTTAAACCAATTAAATTTAAAGAAGTTTCTAAATATCCAGAAATTAATAAAGATATGGCCTTTATTGTTGCAAATGAAGTTGAAAGTGACGCAATTAAAAGTGTTATTAAAAAAGAAGGTGGCCGTATTCTTGGTGATGTTAAAGTATTTGATTTATATCCAAATATAAGTGAAGGTAAAAAATCAATTGCTTATAGATTAACTTTCCGTGATGAAACAAGGACTTTAGCAGATGATGAAGTTATGTTAATTTTTAATAAAATTATAGCATCTGTTGAAAGTCAATTTGATGCTGTATTAAGAGATAAATAGTTTTAAATGTTGTTCAAAGTTAACAACATTTTTTTGTTTGAAACTTGACACCGGGGGGGGTAATATATAATTATCTTATAAAATAAAGGAATGATATTTTATGAGAATAATTAACAAGAAATATTTATTAATAGTCTTATTGGCAGGAGTAATTTTAACCGGCGTCTTTGTGTTCAAACCGCAAAAAGAAGAACAGTTAAATGAAGTGGTGTTAAAAGATGAGGTTTCAAAAAATGAAGCTTTTGCCATGTATAAAGAGGAAGGAGATAGTTATACCAAAATAGAAGAAACAAAATTTCCAGATATGTATGTACTTAACCTAACAAAATCAAAATGTATAGATAACAATGGAAATGAAATAACAGATGCACTAAGTTATGAGAATGATAAAGTAGTGTTAAAAAGTAATAGAAGTAGTTATTGTTATTTATACTTTGATAAGAGCTTAGGAGAAGAAATAAAAGAGAAAAATCCATCTGGTTTAAAGACAGATGATGTAAGAGGAGCAATGTATCGCTTCCAAGGCCAAGCAAGAGATGAAAATGGAAATGAATTAGTTGATAATTACATCTGTTTTGGAACAAGTGATAAAGATAAATGTACAGGTGATACCGATAAATATATGTATAGAATAATAGGAATAGAAGCAAAAACAGGAAGAGTAAAAGTAATAAAAATGAAAGCATTAAAACAAACATATCAATGGTGGGATGATTATAATACAGATAAAACGTTTCCAGAAAGTAATATATATAAAGCAATAAGTGGAGAAGGTTTCTTAGAAAATTTAACATACGTACCAGAAGGTTGGGAAAATAAAATAGCAGATAACACTTGGACATATGGAGATATGTGGAGTAATGATTCCATTGGAGCAAAACAAACCGGAGAAGGATTGTATCAAACAGAAACAGGTCAAAAAGTAACCCAATGGTATAATCATACAACGAAAGATACACCAGGAGCAATTGCAACAACAGTAGGATATGAGTACTCTCCTTATAAAGATACAATAGTATATTATACAAATGGAAGTGGAAAATGGACAGAAAAGTTTGAAGGAAAAGTAAGTTTAATGTATCTACATGATTATCATTACTCAGTAAGTGATGATGCAAACTGTCAATCTAATCAAAATAGTTATGAAATATGTAGAACCGGCTGGATGCATTTAAGTCAAAATGATTCTGATGCAAAGAGTCCACATGAGTGGACGATGTCGCGGTTTGGCTGGAACGTTTGGGGCGGTTTTTTCTATGGGCACAATGTGTATGGTACAGGCGATACTGGCAATACGTATACGATTAGTAGTCTTTCCGTGCGTCCAGTCTTCTATCTTGCATCCGTAAATCAATTATTGGGTGGAAGTGGAACAATAACTGATCCGTTTATTATAAAATAATAAAATAATATAGTAAAAATTTTTTAAAATTTGGTGTTGCATTTTCTCTAAAATAATAGTAATATAGGTATGTTTGTTTTGAGGGGGAATAGAAAATGACTATACCAAAAGAGTATTATGTTGAAAAAGAGATAAATGAACAAATAAATAAACAATATAGTTATGTATATCGTTGTGATGGCCATAATTTAAGAGTAGTTTTAAATATTATAGCTAAAAATAATAGAAAATTTGATAAAATCCTATTATTTATGCCAAGTACTAAAGATTTAACTGAAGAAGCAATTGACTTATTACCAGACAATGTATCAGTTCGTATAAGTGGTGCTTATACTTTAGAATATTTAAGTTCTTTAGATGATTATGAACAATATCCAACTAAGACTATATATAATAAAGCTGAATTAAAAGCCATAATAAGAAAATTTAATGAAATGGAAGCTGGAATTAAACCAGAATGGAATAATTCATTAAAAGCTATATATTTATATGAAATGTTAAAACAAAACATTGCTAGTTATAATTTAGTTTTCAAAGAAATTGCTCATAATACTGATAGTTTAAAATGTCTTTTAACTGGTAATTTTAATGATTTAAGTATTGCTTTTGTATTACAAGAATTAATGACTAGAAATGGTATATCTTGTACTTTAATGAAAGGTACAGAGAAAATAAAAGTTAATAATAAAAATGTTAGCATACCATATAATTGGAATATTATAACTATTGGTGGTAAAAATGTATTAATCGATTTAGCTGAAGATGTCCAAAACTTTAGTAAAGGTATTGATTCAATTAATGGTTTTGGTGGTAAATTAGTAAATAATTATACACCAAATTATAATGAACAAATAC
This sequence comes from uncultured Bacilli bacterium, assembly GCA_947628365.1. Lineage (GTDB taxonomy): Bacteria > Bacillota_I > Bacilli_A > RF39 > UBA660 > SIG200. The sequence goes on from CANQZN010000014.1 coordinate 8,121, forward strand.
AAAAACGTTGTAAAAGAATTAATCCAGAACAAGTTGCTAATGCTCTAAATACAATTAAAGGATCATTAAATAGATAACATTTGGGAATAAAATCTCAAATGTTTTTTCTTTAGTTTGACAAATATTAAATAAATAGATATAATTTTGGTAACAATAGTTACTAACTATTATAGGGGAGTGATAATTATGCCTGCTAGTTGTAAGCTAACAAAAGAAGCTATAATAAAAAAAGCAGTAATACTTATTAATAAAAAGGGTTGGGATAGTTTAAATGCTAGAGATTTAGCTAAAGAATTAAAAATCTCGACTAAACCTTTATATAGAATATATAAAAATATGGATGAGATAAAAGAAGATATATATAAAGAGATATATAAACAATATGATGAGTTTATAACTAGTCGGGTTGATAATAAAAAAGCTTTAGTAACTTTATGTGTCGCTTATGTGGAATTTGCTAAATGTTTTAAAAATTTATTTATTAGTTTATTCTTATCTAATAATTTAAAATGGAAAAGTGTTGATGATGTTTTAAACGAAAAATGGAATCAAGGGGCAATTATAAACCTAGTTAATAAACAAGGATATACATTTGATGAAGCTAAAGACTTATTTATGCATGTATGGTTATATGCCAATGGTCTTGCTACTTTAATTGCTACTAATAATATAGATTTAGATGATAAAGAAATTATAGTAAGAATTGTGAAAATTTATAAAACATTAGAAAAATAATATAAATGTTTAGAATAGTGTGTTAAAATTTATTTGAGGAGAGTTATATGAAGAAGATAATAATTAGTTTTTTAATAGCATTTTTTTGCTTTATGCCACTTGTTAGTGCTAAAGATAAAGTTAAGGTATATGTTTTTTCTAAAGAAGAATGTCCTGCTTGTGCATCAGCAGAAGAACATTTTAATGCTTTATTAAAAGAAGATTCTAAACTATTTGATTACGTAGAAATAGAAACTTTTGACCGTTCTGGTAAAATTGAAAATCAAGATGCTTATAATTTATTAATTAAAGTTCTAGCTCATTATAATGAAGATACTGAAAAACTTTATACTCCAACTATTGTAATTGGTGATAGACTAGAAATTGGTATTGAAAATATTGATGAATTAGAAGATTATATAAAAGAGTGCAGTAAAAATAATACTAAAGATGTATTAAGTGATTTAGCTAAAGAAAATAATATAAGCATAAGTGATATAAGAACTAACGAACCATTAGAGGAAACTAATTTAAGTGATACACTTATTTTAATTGGTATATTTGTTGTTTTAATTGGTGGTTTTACTGGTTTAATAATAATGGGTAGAAAATAGGATAGAAAGGATATTAGGATGAATAATAGTGAAAAGAAATTAGAATCTGAACTTAGATATTTGCTTTCAGAAGAAAGAAATATAGAATTACAAAAATATGCTGGTAAAGTTAATGATAATAATGTTAAAGAGATAGCTAGAGAGATTTATACGAGTAGAGGAATTGATTATAGTAAACTTAATAAAGGCGTATTTAATAATCTAGCCGAAACAATAAATGAAATGATTACTATATTTAAGAGTAAAGAAAAAGCTGCTAGAAATAAAATGATTGTTCAAATAGTTTATATAGTATTACTTTTAATATTAATAAAGATTCCTTTTGATTTAGTTAGAGATTTAGGTTATGACTATATTGAGTTATTATCTACGAATAATTTAATTCAAACACTATGGAATTTTGGCTTTCTATTATTATATACAGTTACAATGATTTGTACTTTTGTAGTTTTAATTAGAAACTTTAATGCTAAATTTCGTGATGCAAAATAAAAATTAACTGATAGAAATATCAGTTTTTTTATGCTCAAATTTTAGACAAAATAAAAACTAAGTTCAATTGAACTTAGTTTATTCACTTAAATTGTATGGGTTTGTTATAAATATTCTTTTACCATTATTATCTAATTTGTATTCAACGATTGTAATAACTTCACCATTGTTTTCAAATTTAACAATTATTGATAATTCATAACCAACTATACCATCACCAGTTTTATTAACAACTGTTCCTAAATTATTTGATAATGAGAATTTAGCATTTTCAATATTAAATTGTTCGTGTAATTTTAAGCCTTCAACTTCTCTTTTAACTCGAGCATCTTCAGCTTCAATAATTTTATTAATTTCTTTAGTAGTTTCTTCTGATTTATATTTATCTAAACTTAATGCACATTTATTAGCAGTTACATCATAAGTTAATAAATATTTTTCTGTATCGTATTCATTATTACCATATTTACAAGTTTGTGGTGTTGGATCATCAACTGGAGGTTGTTCACCTTTTGCTTTAATTGTTAATTTACCTTCTTGAACATTTTGATTACCAGAATTATCAGTCGCGGATATTTTAATTGTATAAACACCTGCTTCTTTATATGTTGAATAATCAATTGGATTTCCTTCATCATCTACACTGTTTGGATAAAAAGCAATACCACACTCTTCTTTACTATTATCTTCGCAACTTTCCACAAAATCTTTAGCTGAATATTCATCCCCAACATTAATAGTTACTTCTTTAAGTACTAGTTCAGGTCTTTTAGTATCTTCTACTGTTAATGTTGTATTGTATTTCTTACCACTAATTTCTATTATGACTGGATATTTACCAGTTTTCGAAATATCAAAATCATCAGGATAAGTAACTTCAAGTTCATTGACATCAACATTTTCAATCTTGGAGAAGAATACTTCATTAGTAAATGGTTCGTTAACTTCCACAAAAGCATCAATTAAATTTAAATTTTTATTTGAATTCTTTTCTTTATTTTCACCCTGGAAATTAGAAGTTAAAATAAAACAAACAATAACACCAATTATACAGACACCAACAATAACTAAATTAATAATAGTTCTTTTGGTATTATAGACTTTATTGTAGAAAAATTTTTTAGCCATAATAAAAACCTCTATTCTTAATATATCTTAATGATAACATAATATACAGAAAAAAACTATAATAATTTATCTAAACTTGACAAATAAATGCATATAATTTAAGGAAGATAACTATTGCATAATGCCTTAGTTTGTGTTAATATTTACATTGCAATTAGTTTTATTGCAAGTTATGTGGGAGGGAATGCGGATTTGCCCAAGACCACTAACGCGAAAAAAATTTTTATAGGAGGTGTTTTTCGTGGCAAAAGAAGTCGTAAAAAGAATTAAACTTGAAATTCAAGCAGGAAAAGCTACACCAGCTCCACCAGTTGGAACTGTACTAGGACCTGCAGGAATTAATTTACAAGAATTTTGTACAAAATTTAATGACGCAACTAAAGATAAAATGGGAGATGTTATCCCTTGTGAAATTTCTGTTTATGATGATAGAACATTTGACTTTGTATTAAAAACTCCACCTGCTGGATTCTTACTTAAAAAAGTAGCTAAGATCCAAAAAGGTAGTGCTAAAGGTGCAAATCAAGTTGTTGCTACAATTACCGAAGCAGATCTTAGAAGTATTGCTGAAACTAAGTTACCAGATTTAAATGCGTATACTGTTGAAGAAGCAATGAATATTATTGAAGGTACTGCTCGTAATATGGGAATCGCTATTAAAGGACGTAATGATGCTGAACTTGCTGAACAAGCTAAAGAAGCTCTTGAAGAAGAAAAAGAAATGGCAAAACGTGAAGCTGAACTTGAAGCAATGGAAGAAGAGGCTAAAGCTGAAATGCCAACTGACGTACCTGTAATTGGTGATGAAGATAAAGATAACGAAGAAAATAGCGAAGAAGAAGAAAAATAAATAAAAAGTTAATAATTAAAATAAAAAGTCCGCTAATTAACCACAGTTAGGAGGAAAATTATGAGAAAACATAGTAAAAAATATGTGGAAGTTTCTAAAAATGTAGATGCTAATAAGCTTTATACAAAAGAAGAAGCAACTAAATTAGTTAAAGAAACATCAGTTACTAAGTTTGATAGTTCAGTTGAAGTTGCTATTAAACTTAATATTGATGCTAAAAAAACTGACCAACAATTACGTGGATCATTAGTAATGCCTAATGGAACAGGTAAGAGTAAGAAAGTTTTAGTAATTGCTAAAGGTGCTTTTGCTGAAGAAGCTAAAAATGCTGGTGCTGATTATGTTGGCGATAAAGACATGTTAGATAAAATCAAAACTGAAAACTGGTTTGATTTTGATGTAATCGTTGCAACTCCAGATATGATGCCAGAAGTTGGTAAAATTGGTAACATTTTAGGACCTAAAGGCTTAATGCCTAACCCTAAAACTGGTACAGTTACTACAAAAGTTGCTGATGTAATTAAAGACTTAAAAAGTGGTATGGTTACATATAAGACTGATTCTTTTGGAAATGTCCATACTATAATTGGTAAAGTATCTTTTAAAGAAGATAAATTACTTGAAAATTTAGAATATGTTGTAAGAACTATTAATAAAGCAAAACCTCAATCAGTAAAAGGTATCTTTATTGATAAAATTACAATTTCTACAACTATGGGTCCTGGAATTAAAGTTGATAAAAATTCTTTTGACATTTAATTAGTTGTAGGGTATAATACTTACGAAGAAAAGAAAGAAACCGAAGACAGTAGGGAAGTTAAACTTTTAAAAATCCTACCGAGGGGAATTTAAAAAAGCGCAAATTTTTTAGCTTCCCTAAATCGGAAGCTTTTCTTAATATATAAGGAGGAAAAATGGCAAGCGAAAAGATTCTTAATGAAAAGAAAGTTATCGTTAACGAAATTATTGATAATATTAAAAATAGCGAATCTGTTATTTTGTTCCAATATCAAGGTTTAACTGTTGCTGAGATGACTGAACTTCGTAATAAACTTAATGAAGTTGGTGCTAGTGCTAGAATTTATAAGAATACTCTTTTAAAAAGAGCATTAGATGAATTAAAAATTGATATGAACGATTTTCTTGAAGGCCCTAATGCTGTTTTATTTGGTAAAACTTTATTAGAACCAATCAAGATTATTGCTGATTATGCAAAAGATCATGAAAAGTTAAATATTCGTGTTGGAATTATCAGTGGTGATGTAGCAAGTCTAGAAACTATTAAAGAATATGCAAGTATTCCATCAAGAGAAGGACTTCTTACAATGCTTGCTGGTGGCATGATTCAATATGTTAGAGATTTATCAATAGGATTAAATCTTTATGCCGAAAAGTTAGAAGGAAAGGAATAAGAAAATGGCAAAATTAACAAAAGATGAATTTATAAGTGCATTAAAAGAAATGACTATTCTTGAAGTAAAAGAATTAGTTGATGCAATGAAAGAAGAATTTGGTGTTGATCCATCTGCAGTAGCAGTAGCAGCTGCACCTCAAGCAGGTGCTGAAGATGCTGGATCTTCTACAAAAACAGTAGTTTTAAAGAGTGCTGGTGGTAACAAAATAGCTGTTATCAAAATCATTAAAGAAATTACAGGCTTAGGATTAGTTGAAGCTAAAGGTTTAGCTGATAATGGTGGAAATATTAAAGAAAATATTCCTGCTGATGAAGCAAAAGCTATTGCTGATCAATTAACTGAAGCTGGTGCTGAAGTAGAATTAGCTTAATTTTACACTAAAGAGTTGTTATTTATTTAACAATTCTTTTTATTTGCATTTTTAATAGCGATATTTTATAATTAATATTGGTGATACTATGAAGAATACGTTGGGGATAATTTTTAAAGCACTTTTATTAGTTCTTGTAGTAGCTTGGATTGGTTTAATTATTAGTGAATATATTATATATACAAAAGATTTACCAATGTTAGTGGTAGTTTATGAAGAAACGCTAGATAATTATGATGATGGTCAAGTAAGAATTTATTATGGTCTGGGATATAAAAGAATTGAATATGATAGAACTAGTATAAGAGGTAAAGAATTTGGTCATTTCTTTATCAAAGTAAGAGATAAAGTGGATAGTTAGGGATTTGTATGAAATTGGAAAAAAATGGTTGGAGTACAACAGAAATGTTATTATTAAGTGGCGGTTTATTAATTGCCTTATTTGTTTCAGTATATTTTATTTCCGTATTGTATGGTTCATTTGATAATGCAAATAGAAATAAACAATATAGTGACTTAGAGAGTGAACTTGCTGTAAATGCAAGACGTTATGTTGAAAAAAATAATGTTAATGTTATAGATGGTGAGAAAATAACTTATCAATTTTTACAAAAAGTTGGTGTAATGGATGCTTTAAATGATAATAATGGCAATAGCTGTGATGGTTATGTTATTGTGACTAAAAATGGCAATTTAAATCAATATAAAGGCTACGTTAAATGTCCAAATTATGAAAGTAAAAATTATTAATAATGAAATATTATACTTATAAATTAAAATTAGGTTTATTAAATATTTTATCAATTATCCTTTTTATTTTTTTATTTTGCTTAACACTTTTAATCGTTGATGATTTAACTATGTTCAATATTAATTTTACAGTGTTTCTCATTCTCGTTCTAGGGTTAATGATTGTGCATGAATTATTACATGGACTAGGTTTTCTTTCTCTAGGAAAAATAAATAAAAATAATATTACTTTTGGTATTGAACTCGAAAAAGGCATTTTCTATACAATGTGTAAGGAAAGTGTTAGTAAGCTTAATATTATTGTTGCTCTTTTATTTCCTTTTGTTTTAATTGGCTTATTAACTTATATAATTGGTCTTGTTTGTCAAAGTGGTGTCCTTATATTTTTATCTATTATCAATATGGCTTCATCTATTGGTGATTTAATAATGGTCATAGCTATTTTAGAGATGCCTAATGATATTAAATATTTAGATTTAGATAATACAAATGGTTTTACTATAATTAGTAAAAGCGATTTAAGTAAAGAGAAGTATTTTGGTATAAGACTCGAAAATACAGGTAAATATACCGATAAGATTAAAGCAAAAGATTATCAAAAAATTAGGATAACTAAATTATCAAAATGGCTTTTACTTGTCTATTTAGTGCTTATTTTAATTGTAATCATAATTAATGTTTAAAAAAAGATAATTTTTAGCAAAATTAAGTTGACAAATCATATAATTAAATGATATATTAATATCGCTTTTATTTAGGTTCTATGCAGATAGAACTTAATTTAAAAATATTTTTGATACACTTGGATTCGTGTTCATAGAAGGGAGAGAAAAATATGCCAACAATAAATCAATTAGTAAAGAAAAATCGTCAAAAGAAAACAAGAAAGAGTAAAAGCCCAGTTCTTAATGTTGGATTTAATACACTTGAAAGAAAACAAACAGATGTAAAAAGTCCACAAAAAAGAGGTGTATGTACTCGTGTAGGTACTAAAACTCCAAAGAAACCTAACTCAGCATTACGTAAATATGCTCGTGTAAGACTTTCTAACGGAAAAGAAATAGATGCTTACATTCCAGGAGAAGGACATAACTTACAAGAACACAGTGTTGTACTTGTTCGTGGTGGCCGTGTTAAAGACCTAATTGGTGTACGTTATCACATTGTAAGAGGTACACTTGATACTCATGGTGTTGATAATCGTAAACAAGCTCGTAGTAGATACGGTACTAAAAAAGGTAAATAATAATTAAAAATAAAAGAAAAGGAGGAAAATAATTATGCGTAAAAAAAGAGCAATAAAAAGAGATGTTTTACCAGATCCAATATATAAGTCTAAAGTAGTAACTAAGCTTATAAATACAATTATGTTAGATGGTAAAAAAGGAACCGCTCAAAATATTTTATATGAAGCATTTGAAATTATTGAAAAACAAACAGGTAAAAACGCTATGGATGTTTACACTGAAGCTTTAAAAAATATTAGTCCAGCATTAGAAGTTAAATCTCGTCGTGTTGGTGGTTCTAACTATCAAGTTCCAACTGAAGTTACAGATGAAAGAGCTCAAACACTAGCTTTACGTTGGCTTGTTAATTATGCAAGATTAAGAAATGGAAAGGGTATGGCTATAAATTTAGCAAATGAAATTATCGATGCTAGTAATGGTGAAGGCGGAGCTGTTAAAAAACGCGAAGATACTCACAAGATGGCTGAAGCAAATAAAGCATTTGCTCATTATAGATGGTAATGTGATATGGCAAGAGATGTAACAATCGATAAAGTACGTAATATTGGTATTATGGCACACATTGATGCCGGTAAAACTACATTTACAGAAAGAGTTTTATTCCATACTGGTATTACTCATAAAATAGGTGAGACTCACGATGGTGAATCTCAAATGGATTGGATGGAACAAGAAAAGGAACGTGGTATTACAATTACTAGTGCTGCAACAACTGCTCACTGGAAAGGATATCGTTTAAATATAATTGATACTCCGGGACACGTAGACTTTACTGTTGAAGTTCAAAGAAGTTTAAGAGTACTTGATGGTTCTATATGCTTACTTGATGGTAATGCTGGTGTTGAACCTCAATCTGAAACTGTATGGCGTCAAGCCACTGAATATAAAGTTCCAAGAATGATTTTTGTTAATAAAATGGATAAACTTGGTGCTGATTTTGAATTTTCTTTAGATACAATTGGTAAAAGATTAGGTGTTAATTATGCTCCTATTCAATGGCCAATTGGTGCTGAAAATGATTTTCATGGTATTGTCGATTTAATAGAGGAAAAAGCTTATACTTTTGATCGTACAGATGAACATGAAAATTATAAAGAAATTCCTATTCCTGAAGATTTAAAAGATTTAGTAGCGCAAAAAAGACTAGAATTAGTTGAAAAAGCTGTTGAATTTGATGATACTTTAATGGAAAAATATTTATCAGGAGAAGAATTAACTGTTCCTGAAATTAAAAGTGCAATTAGAAAAGGCGTTTTAGCTGCTGAATTCTTCCCAGTACTTTGTGGTAGTGCATTATCAAATACTGGTGTTAAATTAGCACTTGATGCTGTAATAGACTATATGCCAGCACCAACAGATGTTGAAGCTATAGAGTGTACAGATGAAAAGGGTAATCTTGTAAAAAGACATCCAAGTGATTCTGAGCCATTTACAGCAATGGCATTTAAAATTATGACAGACCCATATGTTGGTAGACTTGCTTTCTTCCGTGTATATTCAGGACATTTAACAAGTGGTTCATATATTTTAAATAGTACTAAAAATGTTAAAGAAAGAGTTGGCCGTATTTTACAAATGCATGCTAACCAAAGAAAAGAAATTTCTGAAGTTTATACTGGTGAAATCGCTGCTTTAGTTGGTTTAAAAAATACAACAACTGCTGATACATTATGTGATGAGAAAAATCCAGTAATCATGAATGGTATGGAATTCCCAGAACCAGTTATTGATGAAGCAATTGAACCAAAGAGTAAAGCAGATCAAGAAAAACTTGGTGTAGCATTGCAAAAACTAGCTGAAGAAGATCCAACATTTAAATATAAAACTGATGCTGAAACTGGTCAAACAGTTATCAGTGGTATGGGAGAACTACACTTAGAAGTATTAGTTCGTCGTATGAAAGATGAATTTGGTGTTGAGGCTAATATTGGTCGTCCACAAGTTGCTTATCGTGAAACTATTACAGTTCCAGCTGATTGTGAAGGTAAATATATTAAACAATCTGGTGGTCGTGGACAATATGGACATGTTTGGGTTAAGTTTGAACCTAATCCAGAAAAGGGTTATGAATTTGTTGATGCAATTGTTGGTGGTGTAGTTCCTCGTGAATATATACCAGTAACTGATAAAGGTTTACAAGAAGCAATGGCTGGTGGTATGATTGCAGGTTATCCAGTAGTAGATGTTAAAGCAACATTATTTGATGGTTCTTACCATGATGTCGATTCATCAGAAATGGCCTTCAAAATTGCGGCATCAATGGCTTTAAAAGAAGCTGCTAAAAAATGTAAACCAGTTCTTCTAGAACCAATTATGAAAGTAGAAGTAGTTGTTCCAGAAGAATATATGGGTAATGTTATGGGAGACCTTACTAGTAGAAGAGGTAAACCATTAGGTAATGAATCAAGAGGTAATGCATTATCAATTAATGCAATGGTACCTTTAGCAGAAATGTTTGGTTACATGACAACTCTTCGTTCTAATTCACAAGGTCGTGGTACATTTACAATGACACTTGATCATTATGAAGAAGTACCAAGAAACATTGCTGAAGAAATTATAAAGAAAAATAGCATTAATTAATGCACTTAAAAGTTGAATAATACTTGAAAAAAGTTTAAGTATTAGATAAAATATAATAGTATATAAGAAAAGGAGGAAATATTATATGGCAAGAGAAAAATTCGATCGTTCTAAAGAACACGTTAATATAGGTACTATTGGACACGTTGACCATGGTAAAACTACATTAACTGCTGCGATCACAAAATATTTTGGTAAAGAATTTGTCAGTTATGAAAATATCGACAAAGCTCCAGAAGAAAGGGAAAGAGGTATTACAATTAATACTGCTCACGTTGAGTATGAAACTGAAAAA
>CANQZN010000015.1 GCA_947628365.1 uncultured Bacilli bacterium
CATTGAAATTACTCAGGTACTTTATCACTTAAAGGGCCAATATCATCACTATAGACATGGCCTTTTTTCGTATTATAATCAAGGGTGAAAGGCGTTAGTTCAATATTGGCGGATAAGGCAAGTAATAAGGTTTCTGGATAACTATCATAATCAGCAATTATTTTATTGATTCTTGTATCTAGTTTACTAAATGCCTTTAATCTATCTAATATTGTTCCTTCTTCATACTTACTAATAGATACATCATCATATGTTTTATTGGAAACATCATAATCATCAAATATTTTTTCAGAAACATTATTATTATTTATATTTTGATTATTATTATTTTCTTTATTATTACCATTTTTATTTGGAATATTAAATAACCAAATTGCACTAATTATTATAACCATAATAATTATAAATTTTTTGCCATCTTTTCTTTTTTTCATACTATCACTATTTAATATTAACACATATTAAAATAAATTGTAATGTAAATGACTAATTAAGTATTATAATAACAAATATTGTCATTTTATGATAAAATATTTTTAGGGATTATTATGAAATTAATTAATACAAATATATTAGAAATAAAAAAATCAAAATTTATTGCTTATTATTATGAAGTAAATAATAAAGAAGAAGTTGATGATATTTTAGATAATTTAAAAAAAGAACATAAGGGAGCAAAACATTTCCCTTATGCTTATAAAATAGATAATTTAGTTAAGAAAAGTGATGATAAAGAGCCAAGTAATACAGCTGGTATGCCTCTATATAATTTAATTAATCAACATAATTTAAATAATGTTTTAATTGTTGTTGTTCGTTATTTTGGTGGCGTTAAACTTGGGGCTGGTCCACTTATGCGAAGTTATCTTAGTTGTGCTAATGAATGCATTAAAAAAGTAGCTTAATTGCTACTTATTTTTGTATATATTTCTTTAATTTCTTCTTGATTTTTAAACCCTATTGTTCTTTCAACCATTTGGCCATCTTTATAAAAACATAATGTTGGAATACTCATAATTCCATGTTTAGTAGCCAAATTCATAAATTTATCAGTATCGACTTTTAAAACTTCCATGAAATCAATATCTTCAAGTACTGGTGCTAGCATTTGACAAGGCCCACACCACTCAGCATAAAAGTCTACTAAAACTAACCCATTTTGAACAATGTTTGCAAAATCTTCTTCTTTTTCTAAATGTTTAACCATTTCAACACCTTTTAGGAAATACCCATAAATTTAACATCGCCAACATTTGTAAGTTTGCCAGTTTCAACAAGTTCATTAGCTTTTTCTGGAGTAATTAATCCATAAGTAATTTGCAATTGCATAATTTGAACATTCATGGCTTGTGGATCTTTTTCTTCACTTTTGTTATATTCATCAATTGTGTTATATATATCCTTCGCTGCATTTCTAGCACCATATAAGTAGTTACTAATTAAAGGCGTTTTATCTAACATAAATGTCGCTACTTTACTATTATTAATCCACGGAGCAGTAACACTAATTGAACTCATTATCCAGATTACTAAAAAGGCAAATACCCAAGCTTCTAAAGCTCCTACTATAGCTCCTAAAATCTTTGATGGAATAATCCAAATAACTGTAAATTTTAATAAAGTATCAATAAAACCAGTTAAATTTAAAATTATATTTAATATTGAATATAAAAGAACAAAAATAATGACAAAGGCTATAACATTATAAATTAAAATATTTATAGAAGTTAAACCATCTAAACCTTTAAAATTAATAAATGGTAGTTTATCAATAAAAAATTCTGCTAAACGATATCTAAGTGCATAACTAATAATAACTACTGCGACAATACCAACAAAACTAATTAAAGATTTAATAACACCCTTTTTTTGACCAGCATACAAGCCTAATAAAATAAATACAATTAGAATAATATCTACTACACTATTCAAAATACATCATCTCCTATGATAAAATTATATTATAATTATGCTGAAAAATAAAGTAATTTATGCTAAAATTAAAAAAGAAGGTGTAAAAATGACAATTGTATTTAAAGTATCAGATAACTTAAGAGAAAAAATAATTAAACATTACGAAAGTTTACGCAAAGAAAAAACTCCCCCTTATGCTGTTTTTCAAGCTCAAGATGCTGATACCACTATTACATTATACGAAAGCGGAAAAATTATGTTTCAAGGTGTTTCTGCTGATATTGATGCAAATTTATGGATTGATTTAGAGAAAAAATTAAATAATCGCATTATTAATGTGGATGGAACTGAGACTAAAGCAAAGCCAAAAGATGATACAATTTTGGATTATGCTACCATTGGTTCTGATGAAGTTGGTACTGGTGATTTCTTTGGTCCAATTGTAGTTACTGCGACATTTGTAAGCCCCAAAGATTTTGATTGGTTAAAAGAACTAGGAGTAAGAGATTCTAAAAAACTTAGGGATGAAAACATTTTACAAATTGCTCCCCAAATTATGAAAAAAATTCCTTATGTAACTACTATTTTAGATAATCCTACTTATAATCAAAATTACAGTAAAAATAATAATATGAATAAGTTAAAAGCAATTCTTCATAATAAAGCTCTATATGAATTAAAAAGTAAAAATTATAATTATGCCAAAATAGTTGTTGATCAATTTTGTAGTGAAGATAACTATTATAAATATTTAAAAGATGTTCCTGAAAAAGTAATGCATATCACTTTTATGACTAAAGCCGAAGATAAAGTGTTAAGTGTTGCTTGTGCTTCAATTATAAGTAGATATATTTTCTTAAGAAAAATGGATGAATTATCTGATTCTATTCACATAAGCTTACCTAAAGGAGCAGGTACTGAAGTAGATAAAGTAGCTAAAAGTATTGTTGATGAATATGGTTTTGATAAATTAAAGGAAATTGCGAAAATGAATTTCAGTAATGTATCAAAAATATAAAAAGAAGAAAACTAAATGTGGTTTTCTTCTTTTAATTTATTAAAGTAATTATTACCATTTTCACTGAAGGCAACACTACCTGATATTTTAATATAACTAGATCTAAATGATAAATAATCATGCATTATATCTTCAGTATATAAAAAGTCAATTATTGCATCATTTCCTATACTATCAGTAGTATTTAAATATTTTTTATATGTACCATTTTGATATACAACGAATTGATTTGGCATAATTGCTTGATAATAAAGATTTTCACCCTTATTATTACCAAAGTATTTATTACCAGATGCTACCCAGTTTTTACTATGCGTACGATTATAAATTGTATTAATAACAGCATAAGCATCTTCATAACTATTAAATTCAGCTTCTGATAATACAATTGCATTTAATACTTTAAATTGTTCATTTGTTAAATTATATTTATCTAAAATATAAGCAATTTTATCTTCCTTTGTAATAACTATAGTTGTATATGAATCTTGTCTTGTAATACTTACTCTATTAATTATAACATTTGTTGTTGGTACTACTAATAATATAACAAAGATGTATATTAACGGTAATACTAAGTATTTCGAATTAATTCTTTTTATTCTTTTAAATTTTTTATTTATCCAACCCCACAAATTGTGGGAGACATATGTATTTTCAACTAATTTATTCATTATTTCCCCCTGAATGAACAAAATAATTATATCATACACTATAATATATGTCAAGTTTTGTCAAAATGATTGTTAAATTCTGGTAAAATAGGCATAAGTCACACATATCAAATTATGTAATATATTATTATAGGTGATCAAAAATGCCTTATAAAAATAATAATAACGCAACTTTCTATATTTTATGTGCCATTGGTTTATCTATCTTAATCTTTTACCAATTAATCATAACTTTCATTTTACCATTTCGATATAATATTTTTATTCTCACAATTGAAATAATTCTTCTATTCCTCTGCATCAGTCGCATAGTATGGTTTTAAAAATGCTTCTGTTTTATAAATATAATCTAAAGACGAGCGCATATTTTTACACTTATTAAATTCACTACCTTCAAATTTAATTTCTGGTACTAAAGAAATAAGAATAAAAAACAATTGTTGTTCAGTATCTGAAAGTGTTGTAATAGACAAGTATTTCTGATAAATAGTAGAAAATTCTAAATCCCAGAAATTATTTTGATATAGTTTAACTAAATCTAGAATAGGTGTATCAAATTTAGCATTATCCCAACTAATAAGATAATCTTTACTTCCTCGTAAATAATGATCCAAACTAAGATTATTATGAATCAAAGATATCCTTTCACTCTTTTTTTCTTTTACTTTACTATACCACTCATCTAATTCTCTTTCAGAAAAATTTAAAGCAGCATTTATTTTAGAATAATTTCTTGTAAACTCATATTCGGAAGGTGACATATAAATACTTTTTAAATATAAATCATAATATTTTAAATAATAATCTTTTAAATACATAATATTATTCTTAATATTTTCATAGATTTCTTTATATGTTTCTTCCGATACTTCTTTATTAAAAGAGGTTTTTGAATGAAGTAAAGAGACAATAGCGATTAAGTCTTCACTTTTACTAGGATTAACTGTATAATTATCTTCCACATACTCATAAACATAATTATCATCTCTACTATCAGCGTATATTTCTGGAAAATAATAAAAATCTCGTGATTTTAAATAATTAAAAATACTAACTAAATCTTTATTTTGCGGTTTCTTTTTTACAACAAAATTACCACTTGTAGTTTCTAAAATTGTACATTTTCCTCTAATGGTATAACGATATGGTTTATATAAAGATCTTAGGGAATCGAGTTTATTCATCAGCTTTTGGAATTAAAATTTTATCGCCCACATTAATTGTATCAATTGTATTATATTCATTAACAAGAGCACTACTAACATTATACATACTACAGATACTTTCGATTGTTTCACTTTCTTTTACAATATGTACATGATATGTTACAAAAGTATCATCACTATCTTTTATTGTTTCCATAATTGTTTTTTCTTCCTCCTTGCTTATTCTTTCTTCTTCCTCATTTTTTTCTTCATTAGTTGCATTAGTATCTTCTTTTACTTCTTCTTTTGCCTCTTCTTTTACTTCTTCTTTAATTTCTACTTTTTCATCACGAGTTTTTTCATTATCTGTAGCGTATTCATTATCTACTTTTTCTAAAAATTCATCAATATAATTCATTTCATCAGCGAGTTCACTTTCATCTACTCTTTCAAATACTTCATCATCTTCTTTTCTGACATCAGCATTTAGGGAATATTCAATATTAACTTTTAAAGTATTATCATTAATAATATCATAAGAAAAATCTTCTACATTAAATTCAAGAGTATCTTTTATGATATCTTCTCTTAGTTCAACAGTAAAAGGCAAAGTATATTTAAATGGTTCTTTATTGATGCTAACTTCATGAGTTTTATATTCCCCACTGACATAAAAATTACCTAAGACAACTCCATCATTAACATTATAATCGTGTTCTAAAGACATTTTAGTTATTTCACTAATATTGGTTTTAAAAACAATTTCACTTTCAAATGGTATTTTAATAAACATTATATCATCTCCTAGAAAAATATATGAAATAAAAAAAATAATATGAGTTATATTATTTCTTTACATTAAACAAATCACTAAAAATTTGTTCATAATTTTCGATACATTTAATCTCTAGCGATTCTAAAATTTCTGAATCGATTTCTTTTAAATCATTTTCATTATCTTTTGGAATATATACGGTTTTTATGCCATCATTAAAGGCAGCCATCAATTTTTCTTTTAAGCCACCTACTTTTAAAATATCGCCTTTAAGAGTTATTTCCCCCGTAAATGCTATATCATTACTAACTTTAATATCTAGTAGTCTAGAAATAATTGCTGTAGTAATGGCTATACCACAAGAAGGGCCTTCTTTTTTAGTTGCAGCATCTAACAAGTGAATATGAATAGTATGATTATAAAATAAAGTATTACTAATATAATTTTTTTCTTTAATATATGAAATAGCAACTTTGACACTTTCTTGTAAAACATCCCCAAGCATACCTGTAATTACTATTTGCTCTTCACCATTATATAAAGAACACTCTACTCTTAAAGTACTTCCCCCAAAATTAGTATAGGCAAGACCATTAACAATACCAGGCTCTTTAATCTCTTTATTTTGATTATTATATATTTCATCTTGTAAATATTTTTTAACTTCTTCCATTCCAATACTATAGGTTGTATTTAAAGTAAAGACTTTAGTAATTAGTTTTTTTAAAATACGATATAAATTTCTAACACCAGCTTCTTTAGTATAATTATTTATTATATATTTAATGATTTCATCTTTAATAGTCACTTTTTTATTAATCATGAGTTCATTATATATTTTCGGAATTAAATATTTTTTAGCTATATCAATCTTTTCAAAAACACTATAACTAGATATTTCAATAATATCCATCCGATCTACTAAAGCATAGGGTATATTTTCTACATTATTGGCAGTTAAAATAAATAATACATTACTTAAATCAAATGGTTCTTCGACATAATTATCTACAAACGTCTTATTTTGAGTAGAATCTAGAATATCTAAAAGAGCACTTGCGGGATCTCCTTTATAATCTTTAACCATTTTATCTACTTCATCAATTAAGATTACTGGATTATTGGTGTTACATTTTCTTAAGCCTTGAATTATTTTACCAGGAAGGGCTCCTAAATAAGTTCTTCTTGAACCAGTTAATTCTAAAGCATCACTTAAGCCAGCAACACTTATTTTATAAAATTCCCGATTTAGGGCACTAGCAATACTCTCAGATATTGTAGTTTTTCCAACTCCCGGAGGACCTACTAAACAAATAACTGGACTAGCTACTTGGTTTTGAATATTTTTTAAATTAATATAATCTTCAATTCTCTCTTTAACTTTTTTTAAACCATAATGGCTTTTATTTAAACTATTTAAAACCGTTTTAACATTTAAAGTCTCTTTACTAGTAATATTCCAAGGTAAATTTAATACTAAATCTAAATAATTTCTTAAAACTGAATATTCTGGTGAATTAGTAGTCATACTAGCTAGTTTATTAATTTCGGCCTTTAACTTATCAGAAGTTTTTAGAGGAATATCTAAACTTGCTAATTTTTCAAAGTACGCATCAACTTCACCATTATCTTCTTTTGTAAGACCAATACTATTTTCTAGTTCCTTAATTTTTTCTTTAACATAATACTCTTCTTGTTCCCTAGATAACCTCATCTCTACTAAATTATCTATTTTCTCTTCTAATTTAGCATAGTTTATTTCTAATTTAATATCTTTTATTAATGATAATGCTCTTTTTTCACTATTTAATTCTTGCATATAGTGAATTTTTTTATTAGTATCAAGTGGTAAGAAAGTAGCAATGGCATCAGTTAAAAAACTTAAGTCATCACTTTCAGTAACAGTCTTTAAAATACTATTAGAAATATTTGGACTATTATCAACATAAGTTTGTAAAACTTCTCTTAATTTTTTTCTAATAACCTCTTCGCCATTTTCTTCAAATTTAGGTAAAATTATATCGACATATTGAGCAGAAATAATATCATCACTAAAAGATTCATAATTAACAATATTAACTCTTTTTTCACCCTTTAAAGTTAGGCGTAAATTACCATTTGATAATTCTAATTTATTTTTAATATGTGCAAGACACCCAACATTAGGTAAATCCTCTACTAAAGTTTCAGAATTACTTGGAGTTGGTGATACCACTAGTAACTTATCATTAAATTTCTTAGAACTAACTTTAATAATCTTTTTACTAATTTCATCTTTTAATTCTATTTTAATTTCTTGAAGCGGAAGAATAACTAAATTTTTAAGTAATATAACAAGCAAGGTATTGTCCATAGGTATCCCTCCAAATATAAATTTTATTATAATGAAAAAAAATACTTTTGTAAATAAAAAAGCCGAAATATTTCAGCTTTTTTTCATAATTATTTTTCACTATTTTTTTCTTTTAAAATTTCTAATGCTCTATGCATTCTCATGTCATATTTAACAACATCTAAACTACCATAAGCATTAATTAATTCTTCTAATTTGATACCATAATTTTCAGCCATTTCTTTAGCTTTAGCTTCAACTTCTTTTTCAGTAAAATCAATTTTTTCTGAATCAGCAATAGTTTCAATTACATAACGAGCTTTAAGTCTTTTAACAGCTTCTGGTTCCATTTGTTTATGTAAATCTTCATGAGTAGTACCAGTAATTTTATAATATTGTTCAATATCAAGGCCATTTCTTTTAAGTTGATCTTCATAACCATGAATCATACGATGAACTTCTTCATCAATAATTTCTGGGTTAATTTCTACTTCTAATTTAGAAGAAGCAGCAGCTAGTAAATCATCAATAAATTTATCTTCGTTTTGAGCTTCTTTTCTATCTTTAATATTCTTCTCTACTTCTTTTTCAAATTCTTCTTTTGTTTTTACATTTTCAAGACCTAAATCTTTAAAAAATTCTTCATTAATTTCTGGTAATACTTTAGTTTTAATTTCATGAATTTTAACTTTAAATGTTACTGGTTTATTTTTTAAATCTTCTACATAATTTTCTGGGAAAGTTAAGTTAAGTTCAACTTCATCACCAGTCTTATGACCAATTAAGCCTTCTTCAAATCCTGGAATAAATGTATGTGAACCAATTTCTAATGGATAATTTTCTCCTTTTCCACCATCAAGTGGTTTACCATCAACAACACCATCAAAATCAATAACTACTGTATCATTTACGGCAACTTCAGCATTTTCTTTAATAACTATTTCAGCAAGTTCACCTCTTATATGTTCAATTTCTTCATTTAATTCTTCTTTAGTTACTTTTACTTTTTCTTTTTTAACTCCTAAATTCTCATATGAAGATAATTTAACTTCTGGTTTTGTAATAATTGTAAATTTAAAAATTACTGAACTATCAGAAATACCAGTTACATCAACACTTGGTTCAATTACTGGAGTTAATTTATTATCATTAAGTACTTCTTGATAAGCGATATTAATAGCTTCATTAACAGCATCTGGATATAAAGATTCAATTCCATATCTTTTAATATAAACATCTTTAGGAGCAGTACCTTGTCTAAAACCATCTATTTTGGCATTTTTATTATTTTTCTTAAATGAATTATCTAAACATTTAGTCCATTTTTCGCCTTCTAGTTTAATTTCAATTTCATGTACGTTTTTCATTAAAATCCCTCTTTCAAATACTTCTATATTATATTATAAATGTTTGAAGATAGCAATTAAAACTTCAAATATAAAGTTAACTTAGATTTTATTTTTTTAATAATCTAGTAAATTCTTTTGATCTTGTCATTAAATTTGTATCAGCTTGAAATGATTTAAGATATTGTCTTAAAAAATATACTTTATCAAAGTTATTGGTAAAGACCATATCGCAAAATTCCAAAGCTTGTTGTAAATATATTTCACCATACAATTCTAAATTCAAATACTTATCACCATTTTCTTGCTTTCGCTTATCAATTATGTCGTCATTAAAATTTTCATCTTTAGCATAAAGTAATAAATGAACAAATAAATTGACATTATTTTGCCAAATAATTGGATTTAAAGTGCCATTAGGGCATCTAAACTCTATTGTATTTTTATCTTTAATAGAATTAAAATCAATAACATTCTTAAAATTGACGGCTTGATATCTATCATGAGCTATTTTTTTAATAATATCTGGTAATTCTAAAGTAGTTAATTCTTTTAATTCTTGATAATCTTGCCAAAGGCCTTTCGATATTGGTGGTGCATACGTATGCATATAAGATCTAGCCGATAAAAATTCACCAAAAGCAAATCTATATATTACATTTTCATACACTGACCATATTTTCATAAAGTTTAACCAAGATGTAGTATTACTACCTAAAACTTGTGTACCAACATGAATAGGTCCACCAGAATAAGGTCCAATAACAGCACATTCACTTGCTATTTTACATACTGTTTTTAAGTCATTCCAATTAGTGATAGTATCAGTTAAAATAGGTGAAGAAATTTCCAAACCTTGTCTTAAACTTGCATTCAAAAAAATATTATCATCAAATGAATATTCATCTTTAACTGGCCAAGTACTAATTAATGAGGCTTTTTTTAACTTTTCTTCAATTACGGATCTATATGTATCTTCACATTCTATTTCTAAACCAAAAGTAATATTGTTAGAAAATCCTAGAGAATTTCTAAGTTCTAAATAATAATTGTCAAGATAATATAATAAATCTTGTAAATCAGCACCACTCATTAAGGAAAACATGTCGTTATTATTTGGTTTAACATATTGGAATAATTCGGTATTTTTCTTCTTTGTTTGCATACTTCGAGTCATAAAAAATTACCTCATCATTCTTTTATAATTATTTTTTTTAATTTCTAATTTTAGTTTTAATTTTTCAAAATCAGCATGTTGATATTTTGTCTTAATTCTTTGCACACATTCATTGTAATTAAAACTAGATACTTCTTTTCGATAATTCCATGGTATTAATTCCACACCCATAGTAAATAAAACATAAAATATTGTTATCATTATATTTTCTATAATAGGTTGTTTTCTAATTATATAATCATTTTTATCTTTATCATACATTATAACTTTTATGTGTGGCTCTTCATTTAACTCTTCTTCCGTTAAATTATTTTTAGTTTCACAAATTGTTGATAGGCATTCACCTAAAACATTTTCTAATTCTACTTCATCTTGATTTATTAAGTTCATCACTTCTTCATATGTTTTAACTTTAATCTTATAAGTAGTTACAATCCTTTTATACCAACCATCTTCTTGTATTTGCCATTTAGAATAAATAGATAGACTATTATAGTCATGCGAAAATTCATCATATTGTTGTTCATATCTAATATTACCTAAATCATCATATTCCATCATTTTATTAGAATAACATTTTTCATTATTAGGATAGAAAGGCATACCTATCCCAAATAATTTAAATGCCCCTGCTACTATACCCGCAGATACCACATAAGGTGCAACTCTTTGACATACCCTTGCAGTTATTTTGGCATTTTTTATTAAATCCATTTTCAAATTTATTAGTTTAAAATATTTTAATTGTTTTTCTAAACTATCTATTTCTTCTTTCATTTGTAACAAAAATTTTTGCTTTTCTAATTCTTTCCTTTTATAGTTAAGTTCACTTTCATTATCTTGCATATTTTCGCCCCTAATTTTTTGAAAAAAATTCTAAGTTTTTCACTACAAGGCTTTATGTTAACACTTTTTCGATTATAGTTCAATGGCTAATATTTTAGATTATGACTTAAATTAGATATGAAATATTTTTTTCTTATTTAAGTTACTTTTTAATATGCAACCCAAAACTATAGCAATAGGTATTAAGTAATATGGTAAACTAAGACCTGTCTTTGGATTCTCAACTTCTTTATCTACATTTGGATTTTCTTGTTCATTAGTATTTTGGTTTTCATTTGGTTTTGGAACTGGAGTGCCAGTTTCTAAAGCTTTAACAATAGCAGCTAGATCAAATTTTTCTAAATCTAATTCATAAGACAATATAAACATAGCGCTCATATAAACATGACCACTATCACTAGTTTCTTCATAATTATATTCTTCATAATTTATAGTAACACCAAGAGCTTTTAATTTATTTAAAGCTTCTATTTCAGAATATTCAGCATTATCATCATCTTCTATAGAATTTAAAATATTGACAAAATTATGATACTCTTCATCACTATAACCTTTTAATCTAGTAGCAGTATAAGTAAGTTGATTTATATAAAAGAAATCTATAAGCATATCCCCAAAAGCTTCATCTAAATTTTCTTTATTTTCACGATATTCTTTATCATTGTATTTTTCATTACCATAATAAGTGAGGGTATTACCATTTAAACCAATTTTTCTTCCTATCTCACCATTTTCATCACTTATTTCAATATAACCATCTTTAATTGTAAAATTCATTTTATTAATAAATTCTTCTTGAAAGCCTTGATTCAATTCATTATCATCTTCGCCAGTATAAATATAAGTTTTAAAATACTTTAAAACATTTTCTAGCGTTACCTCTTCTCCCCTTGCTATTGTAAATGGCATTAATAATAAAAATACTAATAATATAGCTTTTAACTTCTTCATAATCTTCTACCCTTCTTATAATAAGATTATATATTACCCCCCCGATTGTCAAGTTGATGATATTTTTTTATAAAAAAGTGTCAATTTTCTGACAAATAAAAAGCCTATTTTATTAGGCTACTTTAATAATTTCAATATTGTATCCACCATTAGGACTATCAACTTTCACTGTATCGCCCTCTTTATGGTCTTTTATCGCAATACCTATTGGTGATTCAACGGAAATCTTATTATTAAATGGATCAGCTTCAACTGAAGATACTATTTTGTATTCTTCTTCTTCTCCATCTTCATCTTTAATTGTTACAACAGAACCAATACCTACACCGGTTCCTTTTTTTCTAGAATCAACTATTTTACTATGTTCAAGTTTAAATTCTAATTCTTTTATACGCGCTTCAATTTGAGCTTGATCATTACGAGCAGCATCATAATCAGCATTTTCTGATAAATCGCCCATTGCTCTAGCCTCTTTTAAAGCAGTTATTACTTCTTTTCTTTTAACGTTTTTAAGTTCGTTTAATTCTGTTTCTAATTCAAGATAACCTTCAGCAGTTAACTCAAAAACACTATCTTTTTTCATTTTTTTATTTCGCTCCTTTTTTATTGATTTACAAAAATATTACTATAAATCACTATTTTTGTCAAATACTTTTAAACGCATCATTGCATATTTTGGTAAATCTATATTAAGTGGTAATTTAACCACCATTTTTGGGTGTCTTGCAACTTCTATTTTTTCATTATCCAGATCAAGTATGGTACTTACATTATATGTAATAGGTTCCATATTTGGACCAATAAATTCAACAACATCACCAATTTGAAAATAATTTCTTTGTTCTAGAATAACTAACTTATTTTCTTTATCATAATCTAAGACTATTCCTAAGAAATCTTGATTGCTAACTTCCATGCGATCTTGAAAATAACTTTCATTTACACCTGGAAATTTATTATAAAATTGGGGTATCGAATCTCTATTTGCTACTCTATCTAAAACTAGTTTATAATAATTTTTCTTTTCTAATGTTAATGTATGATTTGTGATATTATCGATTATTTGTCTATAACACATTATAACTGTCGCAATATAATAAATAGAACGCATTCTTCCTTCAACTTTAAAAGAATTTACCCCTATATTAATCATATCTTCGATATACTCAACCATATTTAAGTCTTTACTCATCATTGTAAATGGCTCATTTTCTGTATCAAATACCCATCTACATATTTGAGCACAACCACCTCGATTAGAGTCCCTTTTAGTGCAATAATTAGATAAAACACATTTACCACTTATAGATGTACACATTGCTCCATGAATAAAGCATTCAATTGATGCATTAGTTTCATTTTTAATTCTTATTATATCCTCTCTTGTTGCTTCTCTTCCTAAAACAAATCTATCTACTCCTAAACTTTGCCAAAATTTAATGGCTTCATAATTGAGAGGACTTGCTTGAGTTGATAACATAACTTTAAGGCCATATTTAATTGCTTTAGTAACTGCAACTATATCACTAACTATTACGGCATCAACAGCATATTCTTTTAAAGTTTTTAAATAATCATCTAAACCATTTAAATTTTCATCATGAAAAACAATATTAACAGCAACATAAACTTTTTTATTTATACTATGAGCAAATAAAACAGCTTCCTTTATTTCTTCATTGCTAAAATTCTTGGCATTTGCTCTTAAACTATAGTTAACTCCGCCGATATAAACAGCATCAGCCCCATATAAAAGAGCTATCTTTAATCTTTCTAAATCTCCAGCTGGAGAAAGTAACTCAATCATTATTTTCCCCTTTCAATTTATATATTAAATCAATATCTAAAAAACCAGTATCTGTTTTTCTAGGATTATTTCCTTTTATAAATTTTGTAATATCATCAATATTCAGAAAAGCACTATTAATAAAGTTATATTTTGAGTAAGGAATATCTAAATGCATAGCGCTATAACAAGGTAAATGATATAAAACTGTTCCATATTCATTTTCATAAACAAAAAATTTTTCATTATTACTTGTAATTACTAAACCATTTTCTTTCTTTAAATTATAATAAGTACAATAATTATCTAATAATAATCTTCTTGAATACATAGCTTGTAAATAACCTAAAACACATACAGTTAATTTATTAGGTATCTCTTTTAAAATAAAATCAAGTTCACTCTTATTAATATCAGTAGATACTACTACTGAATCAACATATTTTAAATATTCTTTAATAGATAAAACATTACTATTAAAATGATTTAAATATAATATCTTCTCTATTTTTAAATCTTTAACTATATTCAAAATGCCTAAATCATCAAATATTATTCCCTTTATATGACTTGGTAAATTATTTAAAATAACTTTTAATTTATCGATTCCTTCATTATCTAAAACTCTATTCATAAATAAAAAACTATTATATTCTTTAGGTATTTCAGAAATTAAAAAAGTATTAGGTATTCCTACACAAAATTCCTTTAAAGGGAATGCATAATTAGAAACACCTAATTTTTTTAATTTATCGATATCTTCAATTTGATTAATTGTAATTAATAAATTATTTTTTTTCATTTTTCCATGTACTTACTGAAAGACCATCGCCAATATCATAGAAGGTTGTATCAAATTCTTCATTAGTCTTAAGGAAATCAATATAACTTTCAATTTTTTGGACTAAGCCTTTTAAGTTCTTACTTTCTATTTTAGCTGATTCTCCTACATAACCATGAAATTTAATATTATCGGTAATTATTGCCCCATTATCTTTCAAAAAATATTTATATTTTTCAAAAAAGTTAGTATATTGACCCTTAGCAGCATCAATAAATATTAAATCATATTTAACATCTTCTGATAAATTAACATCTAATGCATCTTGGAATACTACATTAATTTTTTTATCCATGCCACATTTCTTAACGTTTTTCAAGCATTCCATATATCTCTCTTCGTCTCTTTCAATAGTAGTGACAAAAGCATCTTCACTTGCACTAGCCATTAAAATAGCGGAATACCCAATTGCAGAACCTATCTCTAAAATATTTTTTACATTATGATCTTTTATATACTTCATAATAAACGCAATCGATTTTTTTTCAATAATTGGAACATTACGTTCTTGGGCATAATCTTCCATTTCTATAATTAATTCTTTCATACTACTCCTAACTATTATTTCGTTTGATTTCAAGAAATTCTTCATAAGTATCGGCAAATTTTAAACTACCATCTTTTAGAGCATAGAAATAAAGGTGATTAGTTGAACTTGGCTTTAAGGCAGCCTCAATTGATGCTTTACCAGGATTACATATTGGCCCAACTGGTAGACCAATAAAATCAGTTCTTCTCGTATTATAAGGATTTACATCATTAAATTCTCCCACTGTTAATGATTCATTTAAATCTTTCTTAACACCATAATACGCTGTTACATCCATACCTAAACTCATATTAATACTTAATCTCTTATGGATTACTTGACTAGCTTCAGGCCGATCTTCGGGTTTTCTTGTTTCATTCTCAATAATACTTGCCATAGTTAATATTTCATGAACACTATAGCTTGACTCCTTTAAAGAAGCACTATAATTATCTAATATTTTTCCACAATTAGCAACCATTTTTTCAATTATGTCCTTAATACTAGCATTTTTATAGAATTCATAAGTATCTGGAAATAAGTATCCTTCTAATGGATAATATATATCTTTATTTAAAATATCATCACTTAAAAAATCATACTTATTTATTAATTCTTTAAGGAAATTCTCATCTTCTAAAGTATTCATTATCTCATCTTCACTATAACCAAATTGGTTAGAAATTTGTTTAACATAATCTTTTAATTTCTTGCCTTCAATAAAAGTAATAGTTAAAGTATCTTTAACGGCATCCCCTTTAGTTATGCTATTTATAATGGTTTTTGTATCACTACTTCTATCTAAATTATAAACACCAGCTTTAAAAACTAAATCTTTATGGAATAATAAATAAATATTGGTAGCAATGTTACTTTTAATCAATCTCTCTTCATAAAGTTTACTTATTATTTGTCTTGTTCCCATACCACTTTCTACTGTAAATGTAACAGGTTCTGATGTTTTACTAACACTTGTTAAACCATAAAAATATAGACCAACCAATAATAATATCACAACTAATATACCAATAATTGGTATTATAATCTTTTTCTTTTTCATCCTTTTCACTCACTTCTATTTATTTTTTCTAATATATTTTCAAGTATTTCTATTTC
Source organism: uncultured Bacilli bacterium (assembly GCA_947628365.1). GTDB lineage: Bacteria > Bacillota_I > Bacilli_A > RF39 > UBA660 > SIG200. The sequence goes on from CANQZN010000015.1 coordinate 16,451, forward strand.
ATTATCTAAAAGTGGTATTAATGATTCCTTATCTTGTCTACCACCATAAATCTTACCAGTATCCTTATCTTTATATACTAAATATGTCTTTTTATTTTTCTCTAATTTAAAGACTAAATCAACACTTTTCTCACAGCCATTGTGGTTTTTTAAAATCATTTCTTCACCTTTTTTAAATAACTTTCTAAAATAATGGATGCTGCAATTCCGTCAATTTTATTTTTCGTATTTTTTATATTTTCCGAATTCAAATGAATAATATTCTCAGCTTCCCTAGTACTTAATCTTTCATCCATTAATTCAACTTTTATATTATCTTCTTCCAATATTTTTTTAAAATTAAGACTACGTTCTCCCGCAAAGCCAATACTACCATCCATATTTTTAGGAAGTCCTAAAACAACTAAAGATATATCATTGTCTTTAATAATTTCTGTTACTTTTTCTTTAGCATAAGTATAATCTTCTCTTTGAAATTTAATAACGCCATAAGGTCTTACTAAAGTATTAGTTTTATCTGTAATACTTATTCCAAGTGATTTAGTTCCTAAATCTAAGCCTAAATATCGCATTATTTACCTTCATAAGAATTAATTAGTGCCAAAAGAATTTCTTCTCTTTTTAAACTTTTAATTTTCTCTCTAGCACCTTCATAATTTGATATATAAGTAGGATCTCCCGTTAAAAGATAACCTACTAATTGATTTTCAGCTTTATATCCTCTTTTTTCTAGGGAATTAATAATTTCATTTATTGTTATTAGAATTAATTCTTGTCTTAATGCCGCAACATTAAATACACTTGTTCTATCCATAATTACACCTTCGTTAATCATAATTCTATCAAATTATACTATCTTTTTCAACTTGAAAAGTAATTCCTTTATAATATGAGTATAAAAACAAAACCCCATCTTACGACGAAGTTATTCTGCATTTTCAACCGGGATCATTTCTTACTCGCTAGCCACCCGGAAACGAGAAACATTTCCACACTTTTTCAGTGCAATATAAATATACTTATATTTTTATGAAAATATCAAATAGTATATATTATATTATATTTAAAATTATAACTAGCATGGCCAAAATCTCTATTACTATTTTTTCCCATTATTATTTTCTCTTTTCAGTAAATTGTCACCCCATTTATATTCAATACTACCATCTTCGTAAAATATAAATTTGTCTCTCCCAACAATTTTTAATAATTTTTTATCTTTTATAATGGCTTATTTGTAATTTATTTTATTTCTTCTAACATTTTTTCTTTTAGTTTATCTATATCCGTAAAAAATAAATTTGTACCCCTCTTTTTTAATCCTATCATATTTTTAAATAAGCTTTTAATTTCATTTTGTAAATCCGTTGTAACTTTTAGTGGTATTCCATTAATAGTATGAACATGGTCTATATATTTTTCCAGTGTTGGAAAAGCATTTTGTAATAGTATAGCAGCATCTTCATTCGCAATTTTTCTAATAATTATAGTGTTACAAAATCCATATTTTTCAATTTTTTTATCAATAATCTTTTTATATTTATCAACCTTAGAACTAATCGGAATAAACCATAAAATATCTTTATCTTTAATTGTAAAATAAGTAGGTCTTTTCTTTCCTCTTTCGTGGTTTTGCATTAAATTTTCATCATCAATGACATCAAAATATTCATCTTTGATGTGATATAAATAACCTGTTTTTATTTTCATTGTCATCAACTCCATAAAAAGTATACCATAAAGCATAAGAAAACTCCATCTTACGATGAAGTTTTTCTACATTTTCAACCAGGATCATTTATTAGTCGCACCACCTGGAAGCGAAAAACATTGTCGCCTGGAATCATTTATTAATCGCACCATCCAGAAGCGAAAAACATTTTCACACTTTTCAGTGCAATACAAATATACTATATTTTTATAAAAATGTCAAATAGTATACATTTATATTATATTCAAGATTACCTAAACTATTATTCTTTATCTTTTAAAGCAGCTTGTACCACAATCAAGTTTGGGAAGCAATTAGCCTATATAAATAAATTTAGCTTTTATGACTTAATCCTATCTTAACACATGTTAAT
>CANQZN010000016.1 GCA_947628365.1 uncultured Bacilli bacterium
CTTTCATATCAATTAAGACCGCATTTTGTTTCCACCATTGACTCATTCTAACCATAGCATCATAAACTGATGAATCACCATGAGGATGGTATTTACCTAAAACATCACCAACAGTTGTGGCACTTTTTAAGTAATTTTTATCATAAGTATTACCAGCTTTAAACATAGCATATAATATTCTTCTTTGAACTGGCTTTAAGCCATCACGAACATCAGGAATAGCTCTATCTTGAATTATTTCTTTAGCATAAGAGGCAAAACTTTTTTCCATTAATTCTTCTAATGCATAATCTTCTATTTTCTTTAATATTTCTTGCATAAAAATTACCCTTCTACTCGATAATTATCTTCCATTGTGAAAACAATATTTTCTTCAATCCATTCTTTTCTTGGTTCTACTTTATCACCCATTAAGACATTTACTCGCTTTTCTGCTAAAGCTGCATCATAAATATTAACACGCATTAAAGTTCTTGTATCTGGATTCATCGTGGTATCCCATAATTCATCGGCATTCATTTCCCCTAATCCTTTATTTCTGGAAATAGTTGGTTTGCCTGAATTTTCAGCTACTATTTTAAATCTTTCATCATCACTATAAGCATAAAAATGTTTCTTTCCATAATCAATTTTATAAAGTGGTGGTTTAGCAACATAAACTTTACCTGCTTCAATTAAAGGACGCATGAAACGATAAAAGAAAGTTAATAGTAATATTTGAATATGTGATCCATCAACATCAGCATCGGTCATAATAATAATCTTATCATAATTAGAATCTTCAACTACAAATTCATTACCAAGACCAGCTCCAATAGTATGGATAATTGTATTTATTTCTTCATTTTTAAGTATTTCTGCTACATTAGTTTTTTCTGCATTGATAACTTTACCTCTTAAAGGTAAGATAGCTTGAAATTTTCTATCTCTACCACTTTTAGCAGAACCACCAGCAGAATCTCCTTCAACTAAGAATAGTTCATTTATTTTAGCATTTTTACTAGTAGCTGGGGCTAATTTACCAGATAGATTTTTTTCAATTTTATTTTTACTTTTACCATTACGGGCTTCTTCTCTTGCTTTTCTTGCTGCTTCTCTTGCAAATTTACTTTTACTTGCTTTCTCTACTATATTTAAAGCAATTTCTTTATTTTCTTCTAAAAAGAATTTAATATTTTCATAAGTAATACTTTCAGTGATAGGTCTTGCTTCTGGTGTTCCTAATTTACCTTTAGTTTGTCCTTCAAATTGTAGTTTATCTTCTGGTATTTTTAAATTGATAACAACACTTAAACCTTCTCTTACATCACTACCATCAAAAGTATTATCTTTACCCTTAATTAAATTATTGGCTTTAACATAATCATTAAATGCTTTAGTAATTCCTGTTTTAAAACCAACTTCATGAGTACCTCCATCAGTTGTTTTAACATTATTTACAAATGAAACAATATTTTCATTATAGGTATCTGTATATTGCATAGCAATATTTACTTCTATATCATTTTTAGTACCAGAGAAATTTAATATCTTATGCAAAGTATTTTTATCTTCATTAATATATTCAATAAAATTAGTTAAACCATCTTCATAATGATATTTTACTTCTCTTTTAGTATCTTCATCTATTACTTCAATAGTAACACTCGGAATTAAAAAGGCACTCTCTTGCATTCTTTCACATATAGTTGTATAAGAAAATGTACAATTTTTAAAAATATTATAATCTGGTAAAAATGTTACGATAGTTCCTGTTTTTGTAGACTCACCAATTGTCTTAAGTGGAGATTCTACTTTACCACCGTTTGCAAAACGAATATTAGAAATAACACCATCACGATAAATAACAACATCCATTTTACTGCTTAAGGCATTAACTACAGAGCCACCAACACCATGAAGACCTCCACTAACTTTATAGTTTCCTTCTTCAAATTTACCACCAGCATGTAAAATAGTATAAATAACCTCTGGTGTAGGTTTACCACTTTCATGCATACCAATTGGGACACCACGGCCATTATCAGCCACAGTAATTGATCCATCTTTATGTAAAACAATTTTAATATGATCTCCATAACCATTAATAATTTCATCTATGGAATTATCAACAATTTCCCATACTAAATGATGAAGTCCTCTTTTATCAGTACTTCCTATATACATACCAGGTCTTTTACGAACCGCTTCTAAACCTTCTAATATTTTTATTGATGATTCATCATACTTTGCCATATCTATTCACCATAAACATTGTAACATAAGAAAAAAAACCTATCAACAAAACATAGACATTTTTTTGACAGGTTATCTTTTATTTATTTATATTATATGTTTCATTAGATATATCATCTAAATTAAAATCTTTAAGTATTGGTTTTTCTATTTCTTCTTGATCTTCTTTTTTCTCTTTTTTAAGAACAGGTAGTTCCATATCTAATTCTTCTTTTGAGGGAACACTTATCTCCTCTTCTTCTTTTTCTTTTTGTTCTGGAGAATATACTGAACTAAATACTGGTGATGGTTTAAATGGTTTAGCCTCTTCTTTTTTCTCCACTTCTGTTTCTTGATCATTCATTTTTGGTAGTTCAAAATCAGGCATTACAGGTTCTTCTACTTCTTCTTTTTTAATTTCTTTATCTTCTGTTTCTTTCATAAAGTCATCAAAATTAAATTCGTTAAAAATTAATGGCTTTTCTTCTTCAGTTTTTAATATTGGCTCTTCTTTTATATCACTTACAGGTTCAATATTGTTTACTTCTGGCATAATATTTACTTCAGGTATAGTTATTTCTGGTACATCAGGTACTTCTTCATTTGTTATTGTTGGTGCTACTTGGACATCTTCTACTTTTTCTTCTTCAACTACCTCGTTAGTTGGAGTAACTACTTCTTGTACTGGTTCTGGAGTTACAGGAATATTTACTACTGGAGCCTCATCTACTATAGGAGTTTCTTTAACTTCATTAGTTATATTTGGAACTGGTTCAATATTTGGTGTAACCTCTACTTTTGTTACATCACTATCTTCTTTAAAAGCATCTGGATTAGTTATTTGTTGTAGTTTTCTAGTTGCCTCTATTTCTCTTTCTTTCTTATCTTTGCTACCAAATATTAATACTATTATAAAAGCAAGTAATAATACTGCAATTGCGATCATAAGTATTAAACCAAAATATTCATAACTATATAATTTGTTCATAAACTCTGCCACTTGTAAGCACCTCTTTATTCTAATATAGATATTATCATAAATTAAACTTGATTGCAAGAATTACTAAAACATTTTATCTATATTTTGAGGAACATTACCATCTATTACTTTAGATACTATTTTATCACTTTGTTCTTTACTAATCTTTTTTCCTGTCATTTTACTTAAAGTATCAATAACTTCTCTTAAAGCATTCTCATCTTTTAAATTACTTTTTTGTAATTTTTCTGCCAAAGATAAAATAGTTTTTTTATCTACTTTAGTTTTCTTTTCTACTTTATTAAAAAAAGAATCATTTAAATTCATAATACACCTTCTAATAAAGTATATGAATAAATAATTCTTTAGTTACTTGCTATTTTAAATTTTCCCATATATACGGGCTTTTTTTGCGTTTTTGCACATTTTTCTGACGAATATTGCACTAATCTTGCACCTTTTCCAAACGAATATCACTTACAACTTGCACTTTTTTCGAACGAATAATTAAAAAAGCTAACCATTTTGTTAACTTTTCAAATAATTTTATTATTTTTCTTTACTAATTAATTCCCTTAATTTATTAATTTGTCTATTTAACAATATACATAATCTATTAATTCTTGTATCAGAATAGTGAGTTAAATATTGATATTGATGTAATAAATCATAAAACCAATCTACTACACCATCTAATTTAGAAATATCAATTCTTTTTAAATCTTTAACAATTTTTATTATCTCATCAAATGGTTTGATTTCATAAAATAGTCTACCATTACCTGAAATATGAACTTCTTCTTCATCATAGTATTCAATATTTAAACTTTGACCATTATCAAATATTGGCGCAACATCCAACCACTCTAAAGTATTTACATCTCTTATAATGCCAAAATTATTTAAGTGTCTATCTTCGTTCATAATTAAATAATCTAAAATAAACATATTTTCAAGCTTTTCTCTAGCATTTAAAATATTATGTTCTTCTAACTTTTGAATATATTCTTCATAATCTTCTAAATTATCGTGTCTTTTCATATCATTTTTAATTTGATAACATGTAACAAATTCTGTATCTTTAGTAATAAAACATGGACACTTAGAAACTACTACATCTTTATATGTATCAATATTATACTCAACGTGTTCAAACCCAAGTCTTCTACATATTTCACTAGCTAATACTTCATTAAATGGTTGCAATGTTTCATTTTTATAACCACCCTTTAATAAATATCTAGTTCCATTATCAATAATCCAAGCTTTCTTTAACATGCCATCAGTTGTATTATTTGGCGTTTTCAAAGATGTTTCTTTAGTTATCGTTTTACTATTAGTAGAAAGGGATGCTTCCATAAACTCAGCATAATCAAAATTATTATCAAAAAAATTAATGTCATCATAGGAAATACTACTACCATATGGTTTTAACCAATATTGATCTGATAAAGATAAACCAAAAGCTTTGTCTAACAATTCATAAGGTGCAGTTATATTTAATCTATGTAATAATAAATCTAATTTATCACGCCATGTTGGAATTCCTCTTCCTTTAAACCATTCACTCAAGTTTGTTCTAAAGGGAGTATCATTAATGTCATCTTCAATATAAAAACTGTTTAAAATATATGGCGCATAATTAATATCTTCAACTTCATATATATAATCAAAGAACTTTGAAGTTTCGTTATATTCTGCAACCAATACTTCTTTATTTTTATTCATTAGAATACATTTCATAAGATTATTAACTCCCCTTTACCAATATTTTTAGCTAATTGTTAATGTTCCAGTTGTTGGATATATTTGAATAAATGTATTACCATCAGAAACATCTATTTCTTTGCCATCTAAATAAGTATATTTTGTTTGAGCATCTCTACTCTTCTTTTCCCATTTAATTGGAATACTATAACCATTAGTTATATAAACCCCTTCACCAGAACCAATATTTTCTAAATCTTGTAATTTAGGTTCATTTTGATAATTGTGGTATGGAACAGCATAAACAATAATATTTTTAAAATGATATTGTTCACCAGTTACTAAATCTGTATGCTTTTGATTATTCATGCTACGATAATAAACTTGTTCTTCGCTATTATATTCATAACTAGAAGTTTGATAACTAGAATATTTAATTGAAACATTGTTAGCTACTTTACTACCTTCTTTACTTGATAAATCAACTGTATCAGCAGTGTAATTTAGTAAATATCCCTTATCTGTAGTTGTTCTAAATTTTAAATCTTCTATTCCTTTTTTAATTAAATCAGTACTAGTAAATCTTGTGTGTTCTAACGAACGATCTAAAGATTTATCAGTAACAAAATATTTTTCACGAGCTAAACCATCTATTCTATTTATTTTTAGAGAATCAAATTGATCATAAGCTACATAAGATCCACCCCAATGAACATAAATTGCATCATTTTCTAATACATAATCTAAATAATTATGCCTTGAACTTCTAATTGAACCTATTTTTTCTTCATTAGCATCTTGAGTATATAATGCCATCATTCTAGTTATGCCACCTTCAACCATTATTTCATAAACAAGAAAAGCACTTTTTAATCCTGATTGAGGCCATGCAGCATGATTGTTGTTTATCATTACTGCAATAGGTCTTTTATCGCTAGTTAAATCAACAATTTGAACCTTTTTTTCTTTTTCAGGTAATTTGTCTTGACCATTTTTAGATTGTTCCCCTTTACCTCTAAATAAATAAGATGCACCTAATATAATTGTACCAATTAATAATAATCCAATAATTACTAATAAAATATTTTTACTCTTTTTTTTCATTTCTCTACTCCTCATATATTAAATCTATTATATAATATTTTAATTAATTATTAAAGTAAATAATTTAATATTAAATAGTCTTAAAATATCATTTTTTATTTTTAATTTAACTCACTTTTTATTGACTTATCTTTTTTTTATTAACAAATCGATTTTACACTAATATTTAAGTTAACAATTTATATATTCTATAATATAATGGAAAAAAAATAATTGTAAGTTTCATTTTTAAATAATCTCTTTTAGAAAATGTAGAGACTGAATTATATTTTTTATAATTCAGTGCACATTTTTTAATTGTTTTTTGTAAATATTTTTTTATTTCTTTACTAGTATTTTTATCTATATTTAAATAATATTCATAAGCTTGATTAAATTTATTTAAAATAACTTTACTAATTATTTCATCATCTTTAGTTTTTTTAGCACATTCTAGTTGAAAGTCATGTGCACCCATCGTTTGGTCAATTTTTAGTAAACTTAATGACGATCTAGTCAAACTAACATTTAATGTATTGTAATGATATTTTATTTGATTAGAACAAACTATTTTTTTTGCAGTTGGCAAAACTGTTGTATTAAATCTTAAATCTTCGGCAACTCTTACATTACTGAATTTAATATCTTTAATTAAGCTCCTTTTATACATTTTATTCCAAACACATGTCTTAATGTATGGATCATAAACATAGCTTTTTAATGCCTCACTACCAGCAATTAATTTAATATCTTCAGCTTCCTTTTTTAAATCATCATTTTCACAATAATTACAGCAAGCAACATCACAATTATATTTTTTTATTAAATTATATAAATATTCACAATAATCTAATTCTACATAATCATCACTATCAATAAAGGCAACATATTTACCCTTTATTTTATATAAGCCATAATTTCTAGCATCAGCAAGGCCACCATTTTCTTTCATATAAGAAAATACTTTATCCGGATATTTCTTCACAAATTCATCAACTATTTTTTGACTATCATCAGGACTGCCATCATTTATTACAATTATTTCAATATTTTGATAAGTTTGTTTAACTAAACTTTTTAAACATCTTTCTATATAATCTTCAACATTATAAACTGGAACAATTATAGATATTAAATCTTTCATTAAGCACCTCTTTTAAATTTCTTTATATACCCTTTAATAAAATCTAAAAAGTATTTAAATTCTTTTGTCTTATAAAAACAAATAATAAATATTAAATTAACAATTATAAATTCTCCACAACCAAGTAATACAAATATTATAAAATTATTACTTATTACTAATGAACTTAAATAATTTAATAGTAGCATTGACACAATTGTTAATATAAAGCAAAAACCATATTTTAAATAGTATTTACTCAAATTAGTCTTAAACCAATTTTTAAATAAGACAAATGGTTCATACCAAGCACTAACAAATAAGTAAGAAGTAATTGTACCAATTACAACACCTGCTAAACCAATCAATTTACATAAACCAATTGAAACCACTAAATTAATAATTACTTCAAAAATAGATTTATAACGAGTATTATAATTTAACCCGCTTGAGTTTAAAAAAGTAACTACTGTATTACGCATTCCCATAATATACAAACTAATACTAATTAGTATCGCAATCAAAGGCGTAAATAAATATTCTTCACCAATCCATATTACTATAAGTTTATTAATCATTCCAGCATAAACTGTACATGCAACAAAATATAAATAGAAATTAAGTAAATACATTTTATTATACATATCTAAAGCATCTTCTGAAGTATCAGTTAACTTCATATTACCAATATTGGCCGTAACTGAAACAAAAATTAAACTAAATGTAGAATAAATTGTACTTGATATTAAATAATAATTGGAATATTTACCAACAATTATTAATCCTAATAAAGTAGAAATAATAATATTATCAGTACTATTTAATACAATATTTCCCACTTGATGAATAGATGAAGCAAATACTCTCTTAATAAGTTCATTTTTAGTTTTCTTATCAATTTTAGAAGCTTTCATATTTTTTAAATATGGATAAATTTTATTAGTTTTTATATAAATTGAAATATTGGACATAATAGTCATTAATAAAGTAACTATTAAAGTTAAAATATAGTTTTTAGTAGTTATTAAAGCAATAATTTTTAACATAGCACCTAAGATAGCATAAATTGAATAATTATTAGAATTAATATAAGCTTTTTGATCAGCTTCTAATAAAGATCTTCTATAAGCTAAAAAATAAGAAAAAACTATATTTAAAAGAGTCAAGATATATATAGGAATAATATTAATAGTTAATGTATCATATTCTTTTATTATATATGGTAAAAAAGGAATAATTAATAGCCCAAATATTAAAATAAATATACCTAAAATATTATAAAATTTAGCATATATATTTAATAATGACTTTAATTTTTTTTCATCTTTTTGTTCTAAAGGAGCATACATTAAATAAACAATTGATGAACTTACTCCTAGTTCTGCTAAGCTTAAAATTGAGAATATATTAGTAAATAATCCCGATAATCCTAAGTAAGTATTTCCTAAAATTTTAATTAATACTGTTCTAAATAAAAAGGCAAAAAATACTTCAACAAATTTTTGAACTAACGCAAATGTTGAGTTTTTCATCATACTTTGTCTTCTCATATTCTTGACCTCAATTTATTAATTCGATATAAAAGTGATTTCCATTTTCTTTTTAAAATATTTTTTTCAACATATCTTTCTTTATTATTTCTAATACTAAAATCTACTTGTATATTTTCTTTATCAAATAATTCTTTAGTATAAGGTAAACGCCATTTTCCTCTTACAACACCATAATTTTCACAATTATATTTAAATATATAATCTTTTGGGTCCATTAATGTATAGAACTCTTTTTTATTTTTATAGCTTCTTACATTACCATTAACTTCCCAATCCCAAGCACTTTCAAAGTCTCTTAAAGATTTAATTAATTCTCCTCTATTCCAAATAGCTATTTGACAATTATAACGATAATCTCCTTTTTGATTTCTTAAATAAAAGCCTTTATATTTATCACTTTTAGTATCTGAATGTAACTCATCTTCTACTCTAAAAAAACTAAAGACAGCAATATTTTCATCTTTTTCCATCCAGTCAATTATTTCATCAACTTTTTTACTATCCACATAATCAGTTAAGAAGAAATCATCAAGCATAAAAAGAATATATTTACTATCAATTTTTTCTAATACTTTTCTAAGTCTTTTACCCCATTCAGTCTTTTTATGACGATCACTTTCTTCTAAATTAATAGCTTGAATATTTAAACCAGGAAAATTATATTGCTTAGTCTCTGTATTTAGCACAATTGGGAATTTATTATCTGGCCAATATTTGTTTAATAGAGTAAAAAATGGATACCAAGTATCTTCGTAAGAATCACAAGAACTAACTACAATTGTACACTTATTTTCTTTTGCCATATTACACCTCACTTTTCTAAGTTATTGATAACATAATTATACATGTTTTTATTAGATATAGGTAAAGCTTTTGAACAAGGGCCTATTTTTTCTAATGCGTTTTTATTTCCTTTTAATAACGAATTTGCTAATTTTAATAAACGTTTTGTTGCAACAGAAGCATTCCAATATTTTATCATGGTTTCATAAGCATTCTTACCTAATACATCTATTTGTTTAGGATTTAAAATTAAATATTTAACATTATCATATAAGTCTTGCAAAGAACTATCTTCATAAATCAAGCCATTTTTCTTGTGATTAATTAGAAAAGGAACCGAACCAATTGCATGACTTGCAACAACAGCACAAGCACTATTCATAGCTTCATTTAAAACAGCTCCCCATCCTTCATTTAAATCACTTGTAAATAAGAAAATATTAGCTTCTTCCATATATTTACGAACATCTTTATTATTAATTGCTCCCAATAAAAGCACATATTTTTCTAAATGATTTTCCTGAATCATATTTTTTATGGAATCAAACTCTTCGCCATTACCAATCATTTTAATTTCAAATTGGACATTATCTTCCACTAATTTTTTTGCTAAATAAACCACTTTCTCTGGATGCTTTAATTTTAAAAATCTAGCTACCCATATTATTTTTAGCTTTTTACTCTTATGTTTTTTACTAAATAATTTATCTAAATCATAATTATTAACTAAAGGAAAATATCCCCATTTAAAGCACTTATTAATATAAGCTCCAGCTATATTAAAGTCATATGCCGAATAAGCACTTGAACATAAAAGATAAACATTTTTTCTTTCTAAAATAGTATAATTTTTAATTAATGCAAGCCATGTTCGTAAATTAAAACCTGGTCTAAAAATTCTTTCAGAATAACGAAATGTTAATTTTTTTTGTTTTAATCTTTGTTTAATATATTTTACTGGTGCACTACCAATTATTACAACATCACTTTCTAACCCCAATTTATAGGCTTCTTCTTCATCTTCATAACTTCTTACTACAAAGTCATAAGCTTTATTCATATCATCATATCCTAAATCAAGTCTTTCTTTAGGAACTTCTTCAGTTGCTACAAATTTAAAACCATTACCCAAATGTTTTTTCATTTCTAAGCAAAAGGGTAACTGATGATGATTTAGAAAATTTGAAAAAAATGTTATTTTCATATTAAATTTCATCTCCTTTGCAAAAAGATTGTAATTCATTAAACAATAATAATATAATTATTAAAGATATATTAACAAAAGATATAAAAGGGGTAAATAACTCAATAGCAGTGCCTCTTGGAGTTGTAATTAATGAATTGAAAAGTGAAAAAGAAAAATATTGAAAAAGAAAATGTTTTGTAGAATAATAATAAAAGAAACTCATAATATATCCAAGTAAAATTGAATATAAAACGATTCCAAAAATGCCACCTTCTAACCATAATTCAGCTAAATATTGGGATCCCAAACCATTACCTTCTTCTACCAAATTATTTCCTAAAACCAAACGAGATACTTCGATAGCTAAATTTGTTTTAGAAGTTTCTATCTTTGGAAAATCAATAGTATCTTGAGTTATAGTTTTTATTTTGGAATTAAGTTCTTGATTGAACACTCCGAACACATATTGACTATTACCACTTACCAAAATTGATTCATATAGCTGAGAATAGTTTAAAATGTTAATGCTTCTACCTTGAACTGCAAAGAAAGCTGATATTTTATTAAAAAAATTATCATTTGGCACTTTTATATGATTTCTTATATAGTTGTATGAATTTAAACCAATTAAAAGAAATGGCACTAATATAATACTAACAAATGCTATTTTTTTTACCTTTCTAGGTACTTCTATATTTTTATTAATATGGTACCATATATAATAAAATATTAAAAATAATATATTTGCCATTAGCTCTGATCGTACACCATATATAAATACTATAACACCATTTAATAATAGAAAAAATGATGCTATTTTTTTATATGTCAAATTTTTATTTAATGTCAAATAAAATGCATAAAATATGAAATAATAAGAAGATATTCTATGAATAAACATTGGGAATATTGATTTTAAACTTCCATCATAAATAGAAATATATCCATATTTTAACGAGTAAACAGCTTTTTCAAAATTGGTTATTATTGAAAATGATAATGATAAAATTAAACCAATAGTAATTAAATATTCAAATACTTTTACTATACTTATTTTTTTACTGAAATCTTTAATTTTTATTTTTTTTATACATTGTGAAGAAAATAGATAATTATATCCAAAAAAAGTAAAAAACAAAGCTAAAAATTGAATAGATATTGTATAATTAATTATTTCATTATTAAAATTTAAATAATACATAAAATCATTTGTAACATTTTTAAAAATATACTGACCCATTGTAAATGTAAAAAAAGAAATTAAAAAGAATATTAAAGGCAAATATTTTTTATAATTAATTATAGAAATGAGAAATATTGTGATAAAATAGATTACTAATGAAAACCTACAAATACTTTGATTAACAATTATATATCCATATATTAATATTAATAAACAAAATATAGTAATAATAAAATATGTAATTTTTACAACATTTAAATCTAATGCTTTATCAACTTGTTTTTCTTTATTTTTATTTAAAGGTTTATATTCAGTATTTATTGATGTAGTACAGATTTTAGCATTAATTCTGTGAAAAAAATTATTATTATCATTTTTATTTTTTAAAATAATAACTTTTGAATTTAACAACCTACTTATATATACATATAAAAAAGAAAAAAAAGAATCTGATTTGTTAATTATTAATATAGAATCTTTATAGAAGTTTTTTATACACCAGAATATAATTATTAACAATCCCCAAATTTTTAAAACAATATTTTTAAGCCAACAATGATTATAGCATTGTAAATATTTACTATTTTCTATTGAATTTAAATTAGCATTAATATTATTATTGTTTAAACATTTATTATTATTTGCAAAATTAGTATATAAAATATTCAATTTTTCACTTCCTTTTTAATCATTTAGTATTTTAGTATAAATATTTATGAGTTCCTCAACATTTTTATTTTTATTAAAAATTTTCATTGCATGGTTACAAGCATTTTTACCTATTTTTTCCGCTAAAACATCATCATCAAAAATTTCTTTTAAAAAATGGATTAATAACTCAACATCATCGAAAGGATATAAAAAGCCACTTTCTTCGTGAGTGATCATATTAATTGTTCCTCCAACATAAGATGCAATACATGGCATTCCAATTAACATCGCTTCTCCCAAAGAATTAGGACTATTTTCTAATGATGAAGATTGAACATAGACATTACATTTTAATAAGTATTCGCAAACTTGCTCTTCATTTAAATAACCTAAAAACTTTATATTATCTTTTAGATTTAGCTGAGTTATTAATTTTTTTAAATATTTACCATAGCCATTTAACTTAATTTTACCACAAAAATTTTCATTTGATCTTGTAATGTCAATTCCTGCTACATACACTTTAATATTAGGATAGTCAGATTTTAATTGATTTATAGCAAAAAGCAATTTATGAAAACCTTTTAATGGATAAGAAGCTTGGCTAAAATATATACTATTTCTTTCAATTTTATTTATATCCCATTTTTTATTATAGAATATTTTTCTCATATTTTCATTATTATGAAAATAAATTCTATTTTTATTAATTAAATATGTATTTATTTTGTCCCAATCTGTTCTTCCTATAATATATTTACTTTTTTTCAACGCTAACAACTCATATTTAGCTTTTTTTAAAAATTTTTTGTATTGAAAAGGTAATAGATCCAATCTAATTATATCTCTTAAAGTAACACTTTTAAACATATCAGAACTATTAATCCCTGCATTATATATTTCTCTATTACCACACTTTGATATTAATCCTTGAATAGATACACATTTTTTTATATTTTTACTTGCATTAATAATAGCTAAAGAGTGAGGAAACTCTACTCCATGGATATGAATTAAATCAGGTAAAAAATCGGCAATAATTGTTTTACAATATTCTTCTACCTTTTTTGAATATTTATTTATGTTTTTACAAGGAATTAAATAATAAATCAATTTTTCGTTTTCAAGTTTTATATATTTTTTACCTGAGTAAACAGTAAATATACCTATTTTATCTATTTTATTATTATTTTTCAGTTCATTTAACAATGAAATTAACCAACTTCCACCTAAATTTGAATTATTAATATGTAGCTTTTCACTTACATAAGGAAAAATAATATTAACACTCCATAAAATTCTCATAAAACCTCCTATTCACTTATTATTATAAAATATTTTTGATAAAAACTCAGCATTTTTTTAATTATTATGAATTTGTTTAACCAAATCCAAAATTTTTCTAGATTGAACAATATTATTTTTATTTTGAGAAATAAAAATTTGGGCTTTTTTTCCAATAGAACTTAATTCTTCTTTATTCATACTTATAATTTTTGAAAGTGAGTCACTCAATGATTCAACAGAATTTTCTTCAATTGTGAAAACATAATTATAATATTCCTTAGGAATTCCAGATAATTTACTTGTTAACAATGGCGTACCCGACAACATATATTCTATAGTCTTTGATGGAAAAGAATATTTTGTAAATTCAAAATCAGTAGGCCGTGGATTTACTAATAATAATGCATTTCTTTCATATTCATATATTTCTTCTAGAGATTTTTTCCCCATATACTTAATTCTTTTATCTAGTTTCTCAATTTTATTTATTTCTGTGACAAAATTTCCATTACCAAAAAGTAACAAATTTATATTTTTATTTTTTAAGGTTTGAAATGCTTCTACTAATCTTTTTATACCATATTCAGCATTTAAAGCACCCGCGTACATAATATAATTGTTTGATAATTTCTTTTCTACAATTTTTGAACTTGATAGTCCTTCTATTACGACATAAGGTTTGTTTTTAAAAGATGTTAAAAATTTCATTTCTTCTGTCAAAAATACAAAACCATTAATTTTTTGATATTGTTGTCTTATCAAAAAATTCAAAAAACTCATAATTTTATTTGAATCTCTATAAGCATCACTTACATTATCCATGTAACTATAAACATCACATATTATGGCAATTTTATTAGTAGGTATAAAAAAACACATTAAATTTACAATTGGTAATAATGTAACATAAGCACCATCTATTATAATTAATCTTTCATTATTTCTATTTTTTATCAGCCAAAATAATCCAATAAAGAAAGTTTCTATACATACTAATAATTGCTTTATAATAGGAAAATTTATTATGAACACATGATTATATGTGATTTTTTTTGCTTTAATTTTTTTGGATTTCCAAATCAATCCTTTATGATTTTTATAAGAAATCATTCTACCAATAATCGAATAAATTTCACAGTCATTATCTCTTAAGCCTTCAATTATGAGTTTGTGAAATTTATAGCTAGCTTCTGGCATACCATAGTTTTTATTAGCATTTTTTATTTTAACCTTCGATTCAATTTTTTTATATTCTTCTTCTGAAGGTGATGATGAAATATATAACACTTTCATAATTATTCCTCCTCATAGATTTTTAAATTTTTAGAAATCATTTTATCATTTGCAAACTTCTCTACATATTCACTAATAAGAGATGAATCTAAGCTCTTTTTTTCAAGTGTTTTATAAGCTTTATAATAATCAGCAGCTGTATATTTGGAAACTGCTAGACCAACTTGTTCATTAATTAATTCTTTAGGGGCACTCATATCACATACAAGAACAGGTGTACCACAAGCCATTGCTTCAATAGTAACTAATGAAAAAGTTTCTTCAAAAGACGGATTAATAAACACCTTGGCAAGAGAATATAATTTAGCTAAATCAGTTTGATTATCAGTTCTAGTAATTCCTATTATATTTTGAGGAAGTAATTTTTTTTGTTTATCATTAAGACCAACTAAAACAATTATTTCATCTTCTTTAATTATTTTAGCTAAATCCAAAAATATATTTAAGCCTTTTCTCTCTTCCCAAATATTCGCTACTCCTAATAATATTTTTTTATTTTTAGGTATATCATATTTTTTTAAAATATTAAAATCTATTATTCTTTTAAAGGTATTTAAATTAATACCATTATTTATTGTTTTTATTGGATAATTATTTAAATAAGATTTCTCAACTAAACTTTTTAACCAATTAGATGGAGTAATTAAAGTTACATTATTTAAATTTGTAAACAATTTTTTCTTTAAATAGAATTCCCTATTTGTAGTATCAATATATTCTTTAGGATATATGCCTAATCTAGGGCAATTAAAGCATTCTTTTTGCCACTTATTGCAAGATACTAAAGTAAAATATGAGCAATGACCAGTAAAAGCCCAACAATCATGTAATGTCCAAACAATTTTTTCTTTATATTCATTTGTTAAATAATTAAATAAAACTTTCAAATTTAAATAATAACCATGAATATTATGTAAATGTATAATATCTGGATTAATTTCTTTTAAACGTTTGATTAATTTTTTTGTCGCAAAATAAGAACCATGGCCATTAAAGCCAAATCTAGATATTAAAACATGAAAAAGAATAGATAGTTTATTATCTATTTTTATACAATTTAATTCTTGGTTTGCTATTCCTCTACCATAAAAACAATATGTTTCATATCCATTATTTTTAGCTTCTTTAGCAATATCACACATTATTCTTCCAGTAGAGCCATTACAAACAACATTGATATAAACTACTTTCTTTTTCTTCTTCATATTATTTTTTCCATACTACCTTATTAACAATATTAGTGTAACTTTGAATTAATTTAACTACTTTTGTTGATACATTTTCTTCCACATAATCTGGAACAGGAATACCATAATCTCCATTTTTATTCATTTCAACTGCTGTATCAACCGCTTGTAATAAACTATTTTCATCAATTCCCGCTATAATAAAACATGCTTTATCCAAAGCTTCAGGCCTTTCTGTGCTTGTTCTTATACATATTGCTGGAAATGATAAACCTTGACTTGTAAAGAACGAACTTTCTTCTGGCAAAGTTCCGCTATCACTTACTACTGCAAAAGCATTCATTTGCAAATTATTGTAATCATGAAAACCTAATGGCTCATGTTGTATAACTCTACTATCAAGTTTAAATTCACTTTGTTCTAATCTTTTTTTACTTCTCGGATGGCATGAATAAAGTATAGGCATATCATATTTTTCAGCCATTTTGTTTACAGCATTAAATAAACTTTTAAAATTCTCATCAGTATCTATATTCTCTTCTCTATGAGCAGATAGTAATATATATTTCTTAGGTTTTAAATTTAATTTATTTAATATATCTGATTGTTTAATCGCATCTAAATTTTGATGTAACACCTCAGCCATAGGTGAACCAGTAACATATACTCTTTCTTTAGGTAGGCCACACTCATGTAAATATTTTCTAGCATGTTCTGAATATGCTAAATTAACATCTGATATTATATCTACAATTCTTCTATTAGTTTCTTCAGGTAAACATTCATCTTTACATCTATTGCCTGCTTCCATATGAAAAATTGGAATATGTAATCTCTTGGCACTAATGGCACTTAAACAACTATTTGTATCACCTAATATTAGTAACGCATCAGGTTTTATTTGATTCATTAATTTATAAGAACAATTAATTATATTACCTACAGTTTCCCCTAAATCTTCTCCAACAGCATCCATGTATACTTCTGGATCTTTTAATTTTAAATCATGAAAAAATATACCATTTAGATTATAATCATAATTTTGACCAGTATGAGCAAGTATGCAGTCAAAATATTCACGGCATTTATTTATTACTGCAGAAAGTCTTATTATTTCTGGTCTAGTACCTACAATTATAAGTAATTTTAATTTTCCGTTTTCTTGCCATTTTATATTACTATAATCTTTTTTCATTTTATTTCACGTATAATCAATCTTATAGAAATATTAATTAATTTCTTATTGATTGATCCCTTTCTATTTAATATTTTTTTATTATACAACTAGTTGTATAATAAAAATCGCACTGTGGATTTGTTCCTATTTTTTTACAGCCATTTATGGACTGGTTCGAGGTGACTCAAACCACAGATTTTTAATTTTATTGTTAATTAGTTAGTTAACACGTTAGTTTTTACTAAT
>CANQZN010000017.1 GCA_947628365.1 uncultured Bacilli bacterium
TAAAATTAAAACTTCTACGTTAATTTTCAGGGGTTTAAAAAAGGGTGAGTTAGATATGAATGAAAGTATTACTGTGGAAGAAGCAGTAACAAAGGAAAACATAAAGAAAAATTATGCTTATTTGTTTGTCAAAAGACTATTTGATATTGTATGCGGATTACTAGGAATAGTATTACTACTCCCTATATCTATAATAGTTAAGATAAGTTATATGATAAGTGGTGACTTTAAATCTATTTTTTACAATCAAAAAAGAATTGGGAAAAATGGTAAAGTTTTCAAACTATATAAGTTTAGAACTATGGTGACAAATGCTGATGAAGTATTAAAAGAGTTACTTAAAGATCCTAAGTATAAAAAGGAATGGGAATTAAATCAAAAGTTTTCTAATGACCCAAGAATAACAAAGATGGGAAAAGTACTTAGAAAAACTTCATTAGACGAATTACCTCAATTCATTAATGTATTAATTGGCGATATGTCTTTAATAGGACCTCGTCCGCTTGTACTTGGTGAACTTGATGCTCATGAAGGTAATCATAGTTTATATGAAAGTATAAGACCTGGAATAACAAGTTGGTGGGCATGTCATGGTAGATCAAATACAACATATGAAGAAAGATTAAATCTAGAATATTACTATATTAGAAATCAATCTTTGAAACTAGATATTAAATGTGTATTTGACACTATTAAGGCAGTTATCTTTAAAACGGGTGCTAAATAATGAAGGATAGTATGAATAACCATAAGCCAATAAGAATAGCTCAAGTAATAGGAAAATGGCTTGGTGGCGGTGTTGAGGCTGTAGTTATGAATTATTACCGCCATATTGATCATGATAAAATTCAATTTGATTTTATATGCGATAATGATTCAACTAATATTCCCTATGAAGAAATAGAAAAACTAGGTGGTAAAGTTATTTTAGTACCGCCATATCAAAAAGTATTTGCTTATCATAAAGAGTTAAAAAAAATATTTAAAGAAAATGATTATAAAATAGTACATTCTCATATTAATACTTTATCAGTTTTTCCATTATATGCTGCTAAATGTGCTGGTGTACCAATAAGAATAGCTCATAGTCATTCTACTACTAACAAAAAAGAATGGAAAAAGAACTTAATGAAACAAATATTAAAACCATTTTCAAAAGTATTTGCTACTCACTATTTTGCATGTAGTGAACTGGCAGGAAGATGGTTATTTGGTAACAAAACTTTTGATGCTGGTAAAGTATTCATTTTAAATAATGCAATAGATGTAGATAAATTTAAATATGATGAAAAGACAAGAAAAGAAATAAGAAAAGAATTAAAAATAAAGGAAGATACAGTAGTAATTGGTCATATAGGAAGATTTGTTGCACAAAAGAATCATACATTTTTAATTGATATCTTTAATGAATATCATAAATTAAATTCTAATTCACTTCTACTTTTAGCAGGACAAGGTCCATTAGAAGAAGAAATAAAAGAAAAAGTAAAAGAATTAAAATTAGAAGAATCAGTTAAATTTTTAGGGCAAAGAAATGATGCGAATAGATTATATCAAGCATTTGATTTGTTCTTACTTCCTTCTTTATATGAAGGATTACCAGTAGTTGGAGTTGAAGCTCAAACATCAGGATTATTGTGTATATTATCAGAATCAATGACGAGAGAAACTAAAGTATTAGATTTAACCCAATTTATATCACTTGAACAGAGTGATATAAATTGGGCAAAGATTATTAATAAAGAATTAACAAACTATAAAAGACAAGATACAACAAAAGAAATAACTAACAATAATTTCAATATTAAAAAAGAAGCCGATAAATTGCTTGAAAAGTATTTGGGGGGGTAGTGAGATAATGAGAGAGCAATATAATCTTAATCAAATTCATTCTACACCTAAAGAAATTAAATTTAAAATGTCGACAAGCAAATTGGAAAATAATCGTTATTATGATCTCGGTCTTAGTTTATTTGGGCCTTTATTATATGAATTTTGTAATTGGATTAATGATAATATAGAGAAAAATAGTCAATTATTCTTTGTATCAAGAGAAGGCGAATTTCTAAAAAAATGTTATGATACTTTATTTCCAAACGATAAAACTAAAATGATTTATTTATCACGTAAAAGTGTAGTAAGTGGTGCTACTAGTGGTTTTTTAAATGAATATTCATTAAATGATTTAGTAAATATGATGAGTTTTAAAAGAAATGAAACTATTAAGGAATTATTTGAAAGAATTGGATTAAATTTTAATAAATATGAAACAAGTCTAATGGAATTTAATATAAATTTTGATTCTCCAGCAAATATTGATTTAAATGAATTTTATGAAAAAAATAAAAAATCAATTATAAATGATTTAAAAAAATATAATGAACTATTTGATAAATATTTAGATGTTACACTTTCTAAAAGTAATACATTAGTTGATATAGGCTGGAAAGGAAGCATGCAAAATATCTTAGAAAAATATTTGAGTATTAAAAAATCAAATAAAAAGATTACAGGTTTATATTTGGGTGTGATGGATGATAAAAATAAAAAAGGCTATCTTTTTAGTGATAATAACTCAATTTGTCAAAATGTATTAAATTATTCTGGATTACTTGAATTAATTATGATGCCAGATTACGGATCTGTAATAGGTTATAAGAATGAAAATGAAGTTATAAAACCAATCTTTAATAACACAGAGTTTAGTCGTCATAGTTTGGAAATTATAGGAAACATACAAAAAGGAATAATTGACTTTATAACAAAAATGAAGTCGTTATATAATCGTGTCAAATTTGATAGAAATGAAATTATAAAGACTTTAAATAAATTTGGAACAAATCCCAAACTTAAAGATATAAAATATTTTGAAAATTTGGATTTTTATGATAATGGGAAAAAATACCATTTAATAGAACCAATAGAAATAACTAAATTAAAGGAAAATTTTATTAATACTAAATGGAAAACAGCTTTTTTGAAAAAAATTTTTAAAATTAGATTACCTTATAATAAAATAGTAATTTTTTTAAGAAAATTAAATGATAAACATGAAAAGGGGATTAAATAATGCTAAAAGAAATGTTAAAAAAAAGTTTCGTTAATATTTTTTCTACTTCAACCAGCAAGATTTCTTCCAAAATTTTAAATTATGATGTTATTTCTTTTGACATATTTGATACTTTAATTAAAAGAGATGTAAATAATCCTACTGATGTATTTGAATTAATAGAAGTAAAATATAATATTAAAAATTATAAAAATATGAGAATAAAAGCAGAAAAAATTGCAAGAGATAACTCCAAATCCGAAGAGATAACACTTGATGAGATTTATAGCAATATTAGTTTGCCAAAAAAGGAAATAGAAAAATTAAAACAACTAGAAATTCAAACTGAAATAAGCATTTGTACAAAAAATAGAGATATATATGAAATTTATAAAAAAATAATTGCTAATAATAAAAAAGTGTATTTTACATCAGATATGTATTTATCTATTGAAGTAATAAAAGAAATATTAAAAAATAATGGTTATACAAAATATGATGGCATATATCTTTCATCTGAGGAAAAGGTTTCAAAAGGAAGTGGCAATTTATTTGCGAAGTTGTTACAAGATAATAATTTAAGTAATAAATCAATTATTCATATAGGAGATTCTATAAAAGGAGATTTTATAAATCCGCACAAGTACAATATACATTCTTTACTTATAAAGCCACAAAAAACTGATAAAATAAATAATACTATTGATGGTAATATCTTGTCTTCTTTTATTCAAAATAGAAAGCCTAAATATTTAAATTATTACCAAAAGTTTGGTTATGAAATATTTGGCCCTATTTTGTATAGTTATACTACATGGATTCATGAAAAAATTAAAAAAGACAACATAGACAAAGCTTATTTTTTGGCGAGAGACGCTAAGATAATTATGGATGCATATAAAATGCTGTATAAAAAGGATATTCCAATTTATTATTTATATTTATCCAGAAAATTAGTAATTTATACAAAGCTTTCTGATGTGAATAGTTTTAAAGAATTATATCATATTTTTAATAGCATAATAAAAGATACATCAACCATTAAAGACATATTATTATTTTTAAATATAGATTATAAAAAATACGAAAAAGAATTATCACAATTAAACATTGATATTAATGATGTGTTAATGGCTTTAAATAATGATAATAGAGAAAAATTATTCAATATAATCAAGAGTGAAATTAAATTAATTAGTAATAAACAAAAGGAATGCTTAAAACATTATTTAAAGCAAAATGAATTTTGCGGAAATGTTGGCCTTATAGATATTGGTTGGAATGGAACTATACAGTATTATTTAAATGAAATTTCCGATGCTAATATATCTGGATACTATTATGGAGTTTACTATGGTAAAAACGATAAATATAATGCCATAAAAAGATACGGATATTTGTTTGATGAAAATAATCGAAATGAGGATAAAGATATAGTTAAATTAAATGTTGGACTATTTGAATTAATGTTTTTATCTTCTGAAGGATCTACATTATATTTAAAAGAAGAAAATGGAATTATTAAACCAGTAACAGGAAGAAAAGATTTGAGTAGTAATAATATTGAAAAAATATTAGATATTCAAAATATGGCGAAAAAATTTATAGAAGATGCTATTAATAGTAAGGATAAATATTTACTAGATAAATTAGATAGAAAAATTTATTTCGAAAATTATAAAAAAATAATTTTATCACCTACATTAAACCAAATAAAATTATTTAAAAATTTTGAGTTTAGCAATTTGTCAAATGATAAATTAATAAATAATAGATCGTTACTATACTATATTATTCACCCGAAAAGATTATATATAGATTTTAGAAATTCTACGTGTAGAGTTATGTTTATGAAATCATTATTTAAAATTAAGATTCCTTATTACAAAATATTAAAAAAAATATATGAAATGGGTGATTTATCATGAAAGTTTTATTTGTTGCAAATATAGGACAAATCGGCGGTGCTACTAATTGCTTATTCACACTTGCTAATAGTTTAAATAAAGCAAAAAAGATAGAACCTATTATTTTAATTAGCAAAAAGGGTAATCTAACTAACATGTGTGACAAAGCAAATATAAAATATATAATTTTAAAGTTTGATGCATTTGTTATAAATGAGGGAAGTACAAAGATAAAGAAAATAATTAAGAAATTTCTATTTCCTATTTTCAAATTAAGAAATATTATTTTAAATAAAGCTGCATTAAATAAAATTGATAATCTAATTGATATGAATGAAATAGATATAATTCATACTAATGTCAATCGTGATAATTTTGGAGCAACTTTATCAAAAAAATATAATATACCGCATGTATGGCATTTAAGAGAATTTGGCGATATAGATTATAAATGCTTATATTATAATAAAAATTATATTAATTATATGAATCAAAATACGGATTATTTTATTTCTGTTTCAAATGCTATTAGAAATAATTTTATAATAAAAGGATTGGACATAAATAAAATATATACTATTTATGATGGGATTTCTAAATTTTCAGATTATGACAAAAAGTTTTCAAAAAATCAACTAAAAATTCTTTTTATGGGTGGAATTCAAGAAAGTAAGGGACAAATCCAACTTATTGAAGCCTTACATTTATTATCATCAGATGTACTAAAAAATATAAAAGTGGATTTTTATGGTAATGGTAGTTTAGAATATATAAAAAAATTAAAAGAAAAAATAAATGAATACAAATTAAATTCAGTATTTAAATTTAATGGCTATAGCAATAATCTTAATAAAGAAATAAAAAAATATGATATTGGAATTATGTGTTCTAAATGCGAAGCATTTGGTATGGTTACTATTGAATATATGGCAAATAAGCTTATTACAATTGTATCGAATACTGGGGCTAGCCCCGAAATAGTGACAAGTAAAAGTGGATTTATATATGAATATAACAATTATCAAAGCTTAGCAAATATTATAAAAAAAATATATTATATGGACGAGATTACAAAAAAAGAAATATCTAATAATGCGTTCGAAAGATCTAAATATTTTTCCGAAGAAAAGACTATAGAAAATATTTTAAAACTGTATAAAAAAGTAATAAAGTAAAGGAGTTTGATATACATGACTTATTTGTTTTGCTTCATATGGGTACCGATTTTTATGTATTTAGCTGAAAAGCAAATAAAAGGTGATAAAAAATTAAGTGGTTGGATTTTTATTCTTATCGCAATTCTAATTCCTTCTATAATTGCTGGTTTAAGGTCTACATCTCAAGGTTTTGGCAGTGATGTGAGAGCATATGTTATACCAGCAGTAAGAGATGCCTCATATATGGATTTTAATTCTTTTATGAAAACATCTATTAATTATGCTGGTTATATAGAACCCGGTTATATGATTTTAATATATCTTTGTACTCGTATTTCATCTTCGCCAAATTTTGCTTTATTTGTTTTACAATTTTTAACTATACTTTTTGTAGCATTATTTGCTTATAAAAATAGAGATAGGACGAATATGACTTTTGTAATGTCAATTTATATGCTTACTTGGTATTGTTTTGCACTCGCGATTATGAGACAAAGTTTATCTGTTGCGATTATCCTATACTCGACAACGTTTTTTCAAGATAAAGAGTATTTTAAAACACTTCTTTGGTTTTTATTAGCAATTTCCTTTCATAGTTCTTCTTTTATTGCACTTGCATTATATGGCTTGATATTTATATCTCAAAGCAAAATGCTTAATAAAAAGAAAAATATTATTTACTTTTTATATTGTTTTGTACTTATTGTATGTGCCTTGTTTTTTCAACAAATTGTTTATCTATTTACTTATGTTATACCTATTTTATCAGAAAAAATTTATAATTATACACTATTTTATTTTCCTCCACCAGATTATAATCAGTTAGGTGATCTTTTCCAACATACATTCTATCTTATTTGCGGATTAGTTTATATGAAATTTGCTAATAGTGAAAAATCTAAAATTGATAAGAAATTTATTGTGTTGCTGTTAGTTACCGATTATGCAACTACATTACTTAATTATAAAGTTGTAAACGTTTATAGAATGGGCTTTTGTTTTTATTATATGGCTTTATTCTATTTAATACCCAATTTTAAAATGGTAGTTAAGGATGATGGAAAAGTAAGATCTTTTGTTTCTGCACTTTGTGTTGTTGCAATGTTTGGATTGTGGGTTTTTAGATTTCCTATTAGGAATTGGTGTAATGAATTTCCTTATAAATCGGATATAATTAAATTTTTACGCTAAAAGGAGATGATATTGTGAAAGTAGCTATTGTTTCTCAACTAGATTTATATAATACTAATTATGGCAATAGACTACAAGCCTATTCTTTAAATTATTTAATAGACTATTATACAAGAATATTTTGGTGTTTGGAGAGTCTTGGGCTTATCTACACCAAAACGGAAAAATGTCATGAAATTATTGATGATGTAAAGATGTTTTCTAAAGAATATTATTAAAAGAGATTACATAGTAATTTCCTTATTATTGATAAAGAAAGGAGAAATAATAAATGAACAAAGTAATTATTGTAACATTTCAAAGTGCTTATAATTATGGGGCTACTTTACAATGCTTCTCATTACAAGAAACAATAAGAAAATTAAATTATGATTGTCAAGTTTTAAATTATGATAATTCAAAGTTGAAAAGGTACGATGCCCTATTTAGAATTATTCCGAAATGTAAGAGTGACATTAAATATAATTTAATAAATTTATTGCATTTAAGAAAGGTTCTTAATAGGAATAAAAGTCATGAAAGTTTTATTAATAAAAATCTTAATTTAACAAATAAGATGAAAGCTAAAGAAATAAAAAAATTAAATCTAGCTGGTAATACATTGATTGCTGGAAGTGACCAGGTTTGGAATACTTTTCTTACATTAGGATTTGATGACATTTACTTTTTAAACTTTGGAACAAATGTAAAAAAAATATCATATGCTGCCAGTATTGGTACTAATGATATTGATTCAAATTATATTTGTAAGATAAAAAATGCATTAAATAAATTTGATTATATTTCAGTGAGAGAAGAAACCGGTAAAAAAGCATTGCAGAAAATAATTAATAAAAACATTGATGTTGTTTTAGATCCTACATTATTATTAACAAAAGAAAATTGGGAAAAATATATCTCCGAAAAAGATGATTATAAAGAAAAATATATATTAGTATATATGCCGAATAGTATAGTTATAAAAATTGCTAATTATCTAGCAAAAAAAGAAAATTTAAAAGTAGTTAATTTATCTAAAGAAAATAAGTATGGGAAAAGAGAAATCAATAAATATGACGCAAATCCATTTGAATTCTTAAACTTGGTTAAAAATGCTAAATATATTGTTACTATATCTTTTCATGCAACTGTTTTCTCAATATTATTTAACAAAAAATTTTGGGTAGTTCCAGATTTAAAAGTTTCATCAAGAATTACAGACTTACTAAAAATGGTCAAATTAGAAGATAGAATAATAAAAAATTACGAGGATTTTTTACAAAGAAGTATTGAAGAAATTGACTATACTATCGTTAATAAAGTAATCAACGAAAAGAGAAGAGAATCAATAAATAAACTAAAAATGAGTCTTAAACAGAAAGAAGATTAAAATAAATGAATAGGGAAAGGAAATTAATAAAAAACACTATTATAATTGCTATAGGGAAAATATGTACTAGTTTCTTATCGTTTTTTCTCTTGCCATTATATACAGGTTTTCTATCTACTAAAGAATATGGAATTGTAGATTTAGTAAATACACTAGTTACTTTACTACTTCCAATAATATCTTTACAAATAGACCAAGGTGTTTTTAGAGAACTAATTGATCATCGAAATAGTGAAAAAAGCAAATGTGTAATTATTACAACCGGAATAATTTTAATTACATCACAAACTTTAATTTTTATTCTAATGTGTCTAGCTATTTCACCATTTATTCATAATGAATATAAAACATTTTTAATAATAAATTTGGTTGTTTGTATGTATTTAACATTATTTCAACAAATAGCTAGAGGATTAGGAAATAACGAAAAATATACAATTGATAGTGTAATTTGTAGTATTTTCACAATCCTATTCAATGTAATTTTTATAGTTATTTTTAAATTTGGAGCTAGAGGAATGTTGTTAGGTACAATTTTTGGGCAATTAATAGGAATATTTTACTTTTTCATATATTTGAAATTATTTAAATATATAAATATTAAAAATTATAATAAACAATTAAAAAAAGTTATATGGAAATATTCTATACCATTAATACCGAATGCAATAGCTTGGTGGGTACTTGGAGCTTCGGACGCTATAATTGTATCAACAATATTAGGTATTGATATGAATGGAATTTTAGCGGCTTCCCTTAAGTTATCAACTATAATTGTTACATTATATAGTATTTTTAATATTAGTTGGCACGAATCAGCAGCGGTCAATATAAACGATAATGATTTTGATTCCTTTGTTAATAAAACCATTAATGTTCTTTTTAAATTGTTTTTATCGCTATCCATTTGTTTAATTACTTTTGCCCCTTTTATATTTTCAATAATGATAAATAAAAAATATAGCATGGGTTATGTTTTAATTCCGATATCAATTATCTCAGCACTGTTTAATGTTTTACAAGGATTGGTCGTAGTGGTTTTTGCCGCAAAAAAAGATACTAAATTGATAGCTACAACATCTACTGCTTCTGCAATAATTAATATAATAATTCATTTGTCATTAATTAAATTTATTGGTTTATATGCTTCGGTAGTATCTACACTTATATCACTTCTAATATTAAGCGTTTACAGAATATATGTTATAAATAAGAAATATTTTAAAATTAAAATTGAAATGAAAACTATTGTTAGTGGATTAGTAATTATTTTAATTGTAACATTAATTTATTATTCTAAAAATCTATATTTCCAAATTCTGTCAATATGTATTTCACTAACATATGCAGTCTTATTAAATAAGAATTCATTAAATTTTTTACTAAATGTAGTAAAAAGCAAATTCATATCTAGAAAGGAATGATTATTATGAATTATGCCAATGATAAAGCAGTACAAATGCTTATTAGTATTTTAAAACACAACAATATAAAAAAAGTCGTAACAAGTCCTGGGGCTATGAGTTTATATTTTGTTGGAAGTATTCAACACGATTCCTATTTTGAAACCTATTCTTGTGTAGATGAAAGATCAGCATGTTATATGGCTTGTGGACTTGCAGAAGAAAGTCATGAACCTGTTGTAATTGTATGTACTGGAGCAACAGCTTCTAGAAATTATATGCCTGGTTTAACGGAAGCATATTACCGAAAAATTCCTATTTTAGCTATTACATGTGCTCAACATTTTAGTTATATTTACAATAATAATCCTCAAGCAATTGATAGAACAAATATACCTAATGATATTGCTAATATAAGTGTACAAATTCCACAGATAAGTAGTCATCGTGATGAATTAGGAGCAAATTTATTAATTAATAAAGCAATATTAGAATTAAAGCATCATGGTGGTGGTCCTGTACATATTAATCTTTGCGTAAATAATTTTAACACTGGCTTTGATGTGAAAACATTACCTTTAACTAGATATGTTGATAGATTTGAAATAAATGATAACTTACCAACACTTAATTCTAATAGAATTGCTATATTTGTTGGAGCACATAGTATTTGGAGTTCTCAATTAACAACTTCAGTCGAAAAATTTTGTGAAAAATATAATGCTTTAGTGTTATGTGACCATACTAGCAATTATAATGGTAAATACAAAATCATGCCAAATATTGTATTTGATCAAGATAATTATGTAAGTCCTTTAAACAATTTTGATATACTAATACATATTGGTAACATATCTGGAGCTTATCTTAGCATAAATGCCAAAGAAGTATGGAGAGTTAATCCTGATGGAAAATTAACAGATGCTTTTGGCAAGCTTAAATATGTTTTTGAAATGGAAGAATTATATTTTTTTGAAAAGTATAATGCAATGGTAAATTGCAAAAATGAAACTAGTAACTATTTTAATTTGAAAAAAGAATGTGATGAAATAGAGACTAAAGCAATGAATTGCGATATTCCTTTTTCAAATCTTTGGATTGCACGTAATACAATTAATTTATTGCCTAAAGATTGTCATTTGCATTTAGCTATTTTAAATTCTTTGAGATCTTGGAATTATTTTTATCGTGAAGATAGTTTATATTGTTTTGCAAATACTGGTGGTTTTGGAATAGATGGTCCTTTATCAACTATAATAGGTTCTTCGCTTGCAAAACCAAACAATATATTTTTTGGCATTGTTGGAGATCTAGCCTTCTTTTATGATTTAAATTCATTAGGCAATAGATACGTTGGAAATAATATAAGAATTATTTTAATAAACAATGGTTGTGGAACTGAATTCCATAATTATAGTCACTCAGCAATGGCTTTAGGTACAGATGTTGGTAAATACGTTGCTGCAGATGGTCATTATGGGAACAAATCCAAGACATTGATTAAACACTATGCGGAAGATTTAGGATTTGAATATATTAGTGCCGAAAATAAAGATGATTTTTTAAAAAATATAGAATATTTTACCTCTAAAAGGCAATATAATAAGCCAATTATTTTTGAAGTATTTACAGATTCTGATGAAGAAAGTAATGCTCTTAAAACAATTAGAAATTTAAAAATGTCTGCAATAGGAATTGCCAAAAATAAGGCAAAGAAAGTACTAAATGAAAATACAAAAAGAAAAATTAAAAAAATAATTGGAAAGTAGCGATATAATATGTTAAAAAAAATTAAAAGAAAAATCAAAAAAATATTAAAAAGAGTAAAATCATTTTTCACTAAAAAAGTTCCTTGTCCTTATCCAGTTTTTAATGGTAGTTTACTTGACAATAGATGTGCATTAATTACGGGAGGAAGCAGTGGAATAGGATATGCTATAGCTGAATTATTTTTAAAAAATGGTGCATCCGTGATTATAACAGGTAGAAATGCAGAAAAATTGAAACAAGTTAAAAATGTATTATCATCATATGCAAAAGAACACCAATTTGTTAAATTTTATGAGTTAGATATTACTGATATTGACGGACTTGATAACAAATTTAATATGATTTTAAAAGATTGTGATAGGCCAATCGATATTTTAGTAAATAATGCTGGGGTGAATGAAGGCGCTCCTATTGGAGAAACATTAAAAAATGATTTTGAAAATACTATTAAAACCAATTTAGAAGGTACATATTTTTTTACTCAAATCGTTTATAATTATATGGTTAAAAAAAAGATAAATGGAAATATTTTAAATATTGCATCTAGTTCATCATTGAGGCCAGCAAGTACACCATATGGTTTATCTAAATGGGGAATTGTAGGATTTACTAAAGGTTTGGCTAAAAAAGCTATAGAACATGGAATAGTTGTAAATGCCATTGCACCTGGACCGACTGCTACGCCTATGCTTAAAGACTTAAAGGATAAAAACATTAATTTAATTAAGTCACCCATTGGACGATATATTATGCCTGATGAAATTGCTAATATTACAACAATTTTAGTAAGTGATTTAGGTAAATGTATAATTGGAGATGTTATATATATAACAGGCGGTGCTGGAGTTATTACTTATGATGACGTCGAATATTAAGATTAATGATTTATTATTATAAGTGATTTCTATGAAAAAAGAAAAACTAAAATTAGGCAAGGAATAACATAAATTTCTTGCTTTTTTTCTATATAGTATTATAATAGCAAGAAAAAAGGCAGGCTTATGGTTAGGGAAAGAATAAAAAGAATAATTAGTATACTACTTCCAATAATATATATAATTATTGTTTTAAGTGTTAGTTATTGTATATTTAAAATAAATATTATTCCTTTAAAGTTTTTAATCATTGGTTATGTATTATTTATATTACTTAATATAGGTTTATTTATTTTTATAAAAAAGAAATCTAAATTAATTGGTTATATTATTTTAAGTATAATAAGTATTATATTATTAATTATTAATATTTATTTAGTTAATACTTATAAATTCTTACTTGGTTTTCATCAAGAATATGCCATTATTAATTATCAAGTAGTTACTTTAAATAGCGCTAGTTATAAAGAGTTAGATGATTTAAAGGATAAAAAAATAGGTTATTTAAGTGATAGTAAAGATAATATAGAAAGTAATTTAAATGCGAATATTAATTATGAAGCAGTAGTAAGTAATGAATTTGGTGAATTACAAAATAAATTATATAAAAAAGAAGTAGAAGCTTTATGTATAGAAGAAAGTTATTTAAAATTAATTTATGAAGAAGTCCCAGATTTTAAAGAATCCACTAAAGTTATTTATAATTTTGATTTAAAAATAAAGACATATGAAGAAGCTCAAGATATTAATGTAACTAAAGATAGTTTTATTTTATATATAAGTGGTATTGATCAATATGGTAAAGTAACAAGTGTAAGGGGTAGAAGTGATGTTAATATTTTAGCAGTAGTAAATCCTAGTACTAATCATATCTTACTTGTTAATACCCCAAGAGATTATTATGTTCAATTAGATGGTACTACTGGTCTTAAAGATAAACTTACTCATGCTGGTATATATGGAATAGAAAAGAGTATTAAAACTTTAGAAAAATTTTATAATATAAATATTAGTCATTATTTAAGAGTTAATTTTGATACTTTAATTAAAGTAGTGGATATAATTGATGGAATAGATATATATTCAGATAAGAGTTTTACTAGAGGTAATGTAGTTGTAAAAAAGGGTTGGAATCACTTTAATGGTGAACAAGCCCTAGTATATTCAAGAGAGCGAAAAAATTATGCTAGTGGAGATAACCATCGTGGTCAAAATCAACAACAAGTTATTACGGCAATTATAAATAAAGTTAGTAAGTCTAGTGTTATTATTAGTAAATATAATAGTATTTTAGATAGTCTAAATGGTTCATTTCAAACTGATATGTCTATTGATACAATAACAGAATTTATTAAGTATCAAATAAGTAAAATGCCTAGTTGGAAAATTGAAAGTATTCAAGTAACTGGCTATAATAGTATGAACTATACATATAGTATGGGAAGTAATAGATTACTATATGTTATGGAACCAAATTATAAGAGTGTAAATGATGCTAAAGATAAGATTGCTAAGGTATTAAAGGAAAAATAATAAATATGTAAAAAGGTGACTGATTAGCCACCTTTTTACATATATTCAGTAAGTTGAATTAATATTTTAAAACCACTTAGATTCCGAATTTTGGGCAGAAACGTCAAAAATTCGGAATCTGTTTTTAATCATAAAATTATTAAAATTTATATTAATATTAAAAAATGTTGATTTTTTCAACATTTACGCATATAATATTAAATGAAAGAGAAAAGAGGTAATTTGGTTATGAAAGAATTAAATTATAAAAAAATAGGGGAAAGATTAAAAAAACTCAGAAATTATATGGGATTAACTCAAGAACAAGCTGCTAGCATTTTAAATATTGGTAGAGATGCAATAATTAGAATTGAAAGAGGAGATAGAAAAATAAATTTACAAGACCTTATTAATTTTTCAAAATTATATAGTATTAGTTTCGATGAACTAATTAGTGATGAATATAAAATGAATAGTAACGATATTGCATTTGCAAGAGGTTTTAGCGAATTAAGTGAAAATGATAAAAAGGAAATTATTAGTTTAATTGAAATAAAAAACAAAATGAAAAAAGATAATAAGGATAAATAATATGACGCCGGAAGAATTAGCCAACATTGAATTAGATAAACTTAAACAAAAAGGTGAGTATTATTTTCCTATTGACCCTTTTAAAATACTTCGTAATGCAGGAATTTATATAGTACTTAAAGATTTTGAAAATTTAGATGGAATAATAATAAATGATTCAGATAATTGTACAATTGTAGGAATTAACTCAAATAGTGGATTACAAAGGCAAAGATTTACTGCGGCACATGAATATTGCCATTTTATAAAAGATCTTAATAAAGCCAATGGTGAAAATGACATTATTAAATGTTTAAAAAAATCAAACGCTAAAATTGAAAAATATGCTAATAATTTTGCAGGATATTTATTAATGCCAACTGAAGAGTTAAAAAATGTGTGTAATCAATATAAAAACGCCAAGGGATATATAGATTTTGAAAGTATTACTATAATAGCAGAATATTTTGGTGTTAGTTTTTCTTC
The DNA here is from genome assembly GCA_947628365.1 of uncultured Bacilli bacterium. Taxonomy (GTDB): domain Bacteria; phylum Bacillota_I; class Bacilli_A; order RF39; family UBA660; genus SIG200. The sequence continues at coordinate 15,290 of CANQZN010000017.1, forward strand.
TTGCTTAAATAGAATTGCTTATGATTTAAATTTAATTGAAGGGGATATTTCACTACAATCATTAAAACAAAGAATGCGTGAATATGGAGTAACCAAAAAAAGAAAAGAATTAATCAAAAATAAAATAGATAATACTTTATTATCAAATTTAGTTAGTTCTATGAGTTATTTAATGAATGATTTTAATAACTATACGGGGCAAAAATTTTTACAAAATTATATTTATAATGACAATAAACTTGAGGGTTTAATAATTAATAAGAATGAATTGAATTATGTTTTAGCAGACTTAAATTATAATGGTGAAAATAGTAAATTTTTTAAAAGCGATAATGAAGAAATTATAATGACACTCGGAAATTTGGAACTTCAAAAATATGTTTTAACTACTAATGATGATATATCGTTAAAGAAATGTAAATATCTGCATACTTTGCTTTTTAAGTATGTTCCTTATCCAGATTCTAATGGAAAATATAGAACTACAACTGCATTAATTAAAGGTGGAACTATTCAACCAGTACCATACTATGAAATTGAAGGAAAAATTTGTGAATTAGAAGAAGAATTACAATTTTTTTTAAAGAAAATTAATCAATTTAGTATAGGTGAGTATATAGAGCAAGTGGCCTATTTCACTTATAAATTCACTATTATTCATCCATTTAATGATGGAAATGGTCGAATATCACGTGCATTGTTGAATTGGCTTTTGGCAATGAAAAATATTCCGCCTATATATATTGATCAAAAGTGCAGAAAAGAATATTATGATTCACTTTCACAAATTGATTTAAATGAAAATCCTATTCCATTTATAATGTTTATTGAAAAAAGGATAATAAACACAATGATGGAAATACATAAATACTTATTTGTTGATGAAATAGACTTGGATTTAGAAAAAGAAAATAACGAGGAGGATGAGAAAGTTGGAAGTTAATAAATGGCCTAGGAATAATTATACCGGCCCGGGCGGCGGACTATACACAGGCCCAGGTGGTGGACTATACACAGGTCCAGGTGGTGGACTATACACAGGCCCAGGTGGTGGGCTATACACAGGCCCAGGTGGTGGACTATACACGGGCCCAAGTGGTGGAGCATACACAGGTCCAGGAGACTCTTATATGAGTAATATACCTCCATGGCCAATATTTATAAAAGAACTTGAAAAAAGAGGATATAAGAAAGAAGCTGAATTAATAAAAAAATATCATAACTTTTAAATTTATTTAAAATATTTATGATATATAAAGGAAGAATTTTTATGAAAGAAATAAACAGGTATTTTTATTTAGAAAAGTTAATTAAAACAGCTGGAATACATTATTTCTTATTAAATGAAAATAGTTTGGATTTTTAATCCAAGAACATTAATCTTACAAAAATCTAAAAACTTAGATTCCGAATTTTGGGGAGAAACGACAAAAATTCGGAATCTGTTTTTAATTATAAGAACATAAAAATTTTTAAACATAGATATAAAGGGATAATTGAAGCATTAAATTTACCGATTAAAATATACTTGTAATAAGTATGTTTTTTTGATAAAATACTCTTGGCTGTTAAAGTCAAATAAACATTAATTTTTAGCTCACGCCGAGTGCTTAGTAATAAGTGGTAAAGAGTATTAAAGATTAAGAAGTTAAACGAAAGGAAGAGTGATTTAATATGGCCGTAGTTTCTATGAGTTATTTATTAGAAGCTGGAGTTCATTTTGGCCATCAAACA
>CANQZN010000018.1 GCA_947628365.1 uncultured Bacilli bacterium
ATTGGGGCAGCACCAGTACCAGTTCCACCACCCATACCACAAGCAACAAAGACCATATCAGCACCCTTAAGGGCATCTTCAATTTCGCCTTTACTCTCTAATGCAGCAGCACGACCAATTTCTGGATTAGCACCCGCTCCTCTTCCACCAGTAATTGATTTACCGATTTGAATTTTATTTGGAGCTTTAGAAGCATTTAAAACTTGTAAGTCAGTATTGACAACATAAAATTCAACACTTTTTACGCCTTCTTCAATCATTCTATTAACGGCATTACAACCACCGCCACCTACGCCAATTACTTTTATTTTTGCTATTTGATCCATTTGTAAATCATTCATATCTATTCATCTCCTTAATTATCGAAAAAGTAGCCAAATAATTTTCCTAAAACAGAGTTATCAGAAACATTAACTCTTTTGTCTACTCCACCCAATTCTTCTTGTTCTTCTAAATTAAATATTGAAAATTCAACATTTCTCAATTTTAATCTACTATTATAGTACTTGATCATCCCAACGGCCGTACCATATTTGTTATTTCGAGCACCAATTTCTTCAACATTACCAATAATTCCTAAATTACCAAGTAATTCTTCAGTTATTATATCGAAGTCTGTACTCTCTGTAACTCCTCCTGTAAGTATTATATAACTAATTTCTTTTTTTGTTAAGAGATTAATTTGTTTTTTAGCTAAATTAATAATCTCTGTTAGTCTTCCCATTACTACTTCTGATGCATCATATTGATTTATTTTAATTTGTTCATCATATTTATCTTTAAATGTTAATGACTCATTGGGTTGAGAAAGTCTTGTATGCGAAAGAGCTAATTCTTCTTTTACTTCTTTTGCATTTTCTTGTGATATTTTATAAACATAAGCTAAATCATTAGTAATTGTACTACCACCTATATCGATAACTTCTAAATTAGTTAGAATACCACGATTAAAGATAGAAACTGTTGTAGTATCTTCCCCAATATTTACTACCGCTCCTACTTGTTTATTTAATTCTTTTGTTTTATATTCAGCATAATCACCTAAAGGGGAAATAACTATATCGACAAGTTCTATACCGAGTGTATCTAAAATGTTTTTAACGCCTTCAATATTTTTCTTAGGTACTGTAACAATAACTGATTTCATAGATAATTTTTCCGCGATCATATTAAGTGGATTATTAACTACTTCATCATTTACTTTAAAACTTGTTGGTAAAACAGTTACTAATTCTTTATTATCCATTATTTTATTATAAGCACATTTTTGCATTGCTTTAACAATATCTGCATTTCTAATAACTTTATCTTCACTAGTTATAGCTATTTGACCACTACTCAAAAAACACTCAGCATATAATGATGGAACAGTTACTATAACTTTTTTAACACTTACACCTAAGATATTTTCAGCTTTGGCAAAGACTTCTTTGAAGGCTTCAATAGCACTTTCAGGGTTAATTATATATCCTTTTTTTATACCTCTAGCTGGAGTATCAACACATGCTAAAATATTTATTTTATTTTTTACTACTTCACCAACAACTAATTTTATTTGCGATGAACCTACATCTAAACTGGCAATAAACTTACGCATAATGTCACTCCTATTTTCTTACCTTTAATTATAGCGAAATTTCCCATTATTAGCAAGATTTTTGCAAAAAAAAGAATTACTATTTAAGATTTTCTAGTAATTCGTCTTTTTTCATTGTACTATAACCTTTAATACCAGCTTCTTTTGCTAAAGCTTTTAATTCAGTTAATGTTTTAGTACTTAAAGCTTCTTTATCTTTATTTTTAGTTTCTTTTTTTACTTCTTTATTATCAGTTTTCTTTTCTTCTTTTACACTAGGTTTAGCTTCTACCTTTTTAGTAACTTTACCATTTAAAGCATCATTTGCAACTTTAACTAATTCAGTAAAAGATTTTGGATCATTAATTGCTATTTCTGATAACATTTTACGATTTATTTCAATTCCAGCTTTATCTAAACCATTAATAAATTTAGAATAACTAATATTATTTAATCTACAAGCAGCATTAATTCTTGTGATCCATAACTTACGGAAGTTTCTTTTATTTTGTTTTCTATCTCTATAAGCATAAACACCACTATGGAATAATTGTTCTTGCGCAGTTTTATATAATCTATGTTTACTACCAAAATATCCTTTTGCTTGTTTTAAAACTTTACGTCTTCTATTTTTTGATACGTTTCCGCCTTTAACTCTTGCCATTTGTAATCCCCCTATCTAATAACAGATTTTAATCTGCTAGCTTCTCCCTTTCCTAGAGTTCCTTTATTTCTTCTTTGGCGTACAGCTTTTGAAGAATCTTTACTTGTTTTATGATTTCCATTACCTTTTTTATAAGTTAATGTACCATTCTTTTTAACTTTAAATACTTTACTACTTGCTTTATGTGTTTTTTGTTTTCCCATAATAATTTTCCTTCCTACTTCTATTTTTTTGGTGCTATCAACAAAGACATTTGACGACCTTCGATTTTAGGTTCTACTTCTATTTGCCCAATGTCACTTAAACTATCTGCAAAACGCATAAGAACATCTTTACCTAAATCAGTATGGGCCATTTGACGACCTTTAAATTTAATGAAAGCCTTAATTTTATGACCTTTCTTTAAATATTCAGTGGCATTTCTCTTACGTGTTTCAAAATCATGAACATCAATTGTAACAGATAAACGATATTCTTTAACTTCTTTATTGCTTTCTCTTTGTTTCTTTTGAGCTTCTTTTAATTTCTTTTGGCGTTCATAACGATATTTATTATAATCCATAATTTTAGCTACCGCAGGAACACTATTTTCGCTCATTAAAACTAAGTCTAAACCAGCATAAGTTGCTAAAGTCTTCGCATCCTCTAATCTTTTGACACCCATTTTTTCACCATTTGGGCCAATTACCATAACCTCTGCTACCTTAATTTGATCATTTATTGGTAGCTCATCTGTTTTTGCTATAAAAAGCACCTCCAACAAATTAAAAAGTGAGTATGTTTATACCCACTTAAAAAACCTAATTAATTATTTTTTCAATCGGCTTTTTACCTATTACTATTCGTAATCAGGTGGATATAAATCGCTTTCCTTTTTAATAACGCTATTATTGTAGCATTATATTGTATGTTTTGTCAATCATTTTTATTATTATAAAAAATCAACTAAATATTCCAATTATATGTTATAATACTTTTCTAGAAGAGGATGCATCTTATGATAGTTGAAGGTTATAAAGGCTTTAATGGAAATAAAACTAATAGATATGGTTATACATTTGAAGAAGGTAAAACTTACAAAATAGATGGAGATATTTCCTTTGGCAATGAAGGTAATGGTTTTCATATGTGTACTTCTTTATCTGATGTTTTTCGTTATTTTGATGATGACATAGTAGTAGCTAGAGTTATTGGTTATGGTAATACAGTTTGTTATAATGACGAATATAATGGCTACTACGAAATGTATGCTGTTTCTAATTTATATATAACTAAGTTTTTAACCCGCGAAGAAATTGTTGATAAAATGTTAAAATGTTCTGATATAGATACTTTAAAATTTATTAGTACTTATGTATTAAATGAAGAAGAAAAGAAACTATTTTTGCAAAAATATAATCAAGACATAAAAATGAAAAAGTATATCTTATATTATCAATATGGTTATAAAAACATTTTTAGTAATAAAAATGAAGATTATCAAGAAGGAGTTTACCCTTATTTAGATATTTTAGTTAGAATAAATCAAAAATATTTTAAAAATTCTAATATTAGATTAAATACTACAGAAGACTTAATTACTATTGACTTTATGATAAGAGAATTTTATCAATATTTAGTTACTGAGAATAATTTAAGAAATATTATTGCTTCTTTATTAAATTTATGTGGTAGATCATGGCTTTTACAACCTTTTTATGACGGAAATACTAAAACATTAAAAGATTTTATGACAATTATTTTTCATGAATTAGGATATATTATTGATATGAATAACCCAGATATTCCTATAATTCCGATATTTTATTATGAAAATGAAATATGCGAAGAAAAAGATATTCAAAATATTTTGAATAGACTTAAAAAAAGAAAATAATTTCTAACTACTAAAGAAATTATTTTCAATACTCTTATATTCTTTCTTTAAATCATCCGTAAGATTATTACTCTCTTCCAAGATAATTGCGTATAATATCCACTCATCCCATAATTTGATTTCTTCTAATTCTTTATCATTAAAATTACCAAAATCATGGATATATCTTTTTAAAGCACGTAACTTGAAATAGATTTCTCTTCCTTTTTCCGTTTTCCCCAAATAATCATTGCGAAATATAATACATAAAGAAATGCAAAAAAATGTCCAATCAAATATAAAAAGATCCGGATAAGCATTATCTGTATTAATTCTAAAAGTATTAAAAATATTTAATATTAGCATTAGACTAATTAAAAAGGTTGAAAATTTTAAATGTTTATTTTTAAATACTCCTTTTTTAAGATAGCCCCTTTTTGTTAAATCATTTTGTAAATATGATATAAATCTATCATTAAATTCCTTTGTACCAATAAATTTAGAACAACTTAATATATAAGTTTCAGCACTATTTAAATTATATTCTTTCCCTGGTAATTTATCTTTATCAATTGGTATTTGTTTTAGTTTCATATACTCTAAACTAGCTTTAACTAATGTATTTACTTTTTTACCATTATTATAAATGTAACCAATTTCTGATATTGATAATTCATCTAATAAATTATGATAATATAAATATTTATTACGATTATTTTTATCTATAGGATTTATATGCAAATATTTTAAAATTGTAACGTAAATTAAATCGATAAATATAATAACATTTAAAATAACAATGATAATTGGTAACATTTTGTCACATCCTTAAATAAATTATAATATATTTTGAACTTTTTCTAATTCAAGAAATGTCAAATAGACAATATATTGACAAAAAAAGAACTAAATAAATAGTTCTTAATCTTTATTCTTTATTTTATCTTCAATAAATTTAATAAATTCATCTAAAGACAAAGTAATAGTTTCTTCACTACCAAGTAAACGATAACTAACATTTTGATTATCAACTTCTTTTTGACCTAATATCAATGTTACTGGTATTTTATTCATTACTGACTCACGCATTTTATAACCAAGTTTCTCTTCTCTATCATCAAGTTTTACGCGGTAATCACTTAATTTATCCTTAATTAATTTAGCATATTCCAAATGATATTCATTATTAACTGGGATAATATTAATTTGTACTGGAGAAAGCCATAAAGGAAGAGCTCCTTTAGTTTCTTCAAGATAATAAGCAATAAAACGATCTAAACTACCAAATACAGCCCGGTGAAGAACAACTGGTGTTTTCTTTTCCCCGTCTTTATCAATATAAGTTAAATTAAATTTCATAGGAAGACAGAAATCTAATTGACAAGTTGACAAAGTATATTCATTACCTACTGCTGGTTTAACTTGAACATCTAATTTAGGACCATAAAATGCTGCTTCACCAATTTTTTCTACATAATCGATATTTAAATCATTTAATACTTTTCTTAAAGTATCTTCAGCTTTATTCCACATATCATCATCAGGATAATATTTAACTTTATCTTCTTTATCTCTTAAAGATAATTCAAAATGATAATTAGTTATATGTAATTCTTTATAAACCTCTAAAATCAAATTAACAACTTCAGAAAATTCACTTTCAATTTGTTCTGGGGTAACAAAGATATGGGCATCATTTTGACAAAATGTTCTTACTCTTTCAATACCTTTTAGGGCTCCACTGGCTTCAAAACGACAATCTCTAGCTATTTCACCAATTCTAATTGGTAAGTCTTTATAAGAGTGAATACTATTAGCGTAAATCATCATATGATGAGGACAATTCATTGGTCTTAAAACAAATTCTTCCCCTTCAACTTCCATTTTGGGAAACATATTATCTTTATAGTGATCCCAGTGACCACTTGTTTTATAAAGTTCTACATTACCTAAAGGTGGAGTTAAAACATGTAAATAACCTAATTTTCTTTCTTTACCTTTAATATAATTTTCTAAAGTTTCCCAAATAATATAACCATTTGGTAAATACATTGGTAATCCTTTACCAACTAAATCATTTGTGACAAAGATACCTAAGTCTTTACCAAGTTTACGATGATCACGCATTTTAGCATCTTCTAATTCTTGTAAATAATTATTTAATTCTTCTTCTGTTTCGAAACATATTCCGTATATTCTTTGTAACATTTTGTTATTAGAATCTCCCTTGAAATAAGCTCCACTAAATTTAAGAAGTTTAAAATATTTTAATTCTTTAACTGACTCAACATGAGGACCACGACAAAGATCGGTAAAATCTCCTTGAGTATAACAAGAAATAATAGTATCATTTTCATCCATTCTATTAATTAAATCAATTTTATATGGATCATCTTTAAACATTTCTAATGCTTCTTTTTTACTTATTTCATGTCTTACTATTCTTTTACCATCTTTGCTTATTTTCTTCATTTCCTTCTCAATTAAAGGAATATCTTCTTCACTAATTACTTTATCCCCTAAGTCTATATCATAGTAGAATCCTTCGGAAATAACAGGGCCTACCCAAAATTTAGCCTCAGGATATAAATGTTTAACAGCTTGAGCCAAAAGATGAGCACAGCTGTGGTTTAATGTACTTAATCGTTCATTTTCTTTAATATTTATCATTTTTCTTCCTCCTCTATATAAATATCTACCTTTATTTCTTTATTAACTAATTTTTTAAATTCATCTTTTAAACTAATATCACCAACTATGCTACCATAATGAATTGGGATAGCTATTTTTGGTTTTATATGATTAATATACTCGGTAGCTTCTTTTACATCCATAGTATATTTACCACCAATAGGAACAAAACAAATATCGGTGATGATATTTTTATTTTCTTCTAAAGCATCTGTATCGCCCATTATATAATATGTCGTATTAGAAATGGTTATTAAGTAGCCAACATAATTAGCAGATTTAGGATGAAAAGCTTTATCTAAATTATATGCAGGTGTTGTTTTAAAAGTAAAATCTTCTAAATAATAGGTTTGATTAGGCTCTACAATTATATTATTTTGGGTTATCTTTTGAATATCTTCAGATAATACTCTAGGCGCAATAATTTTGGTATCATTTTTCATTACCTTTTTAATAGATGCTTCATCGTAGTGGTCATAATGATTATGGGTTATAAAGATATAGTCGGCATCATTATAGTTTTTATTTATTTTAAATGGATCAAAATAAATAATTTTATTGCCACTTAATTTGATTGATGATTGTGTAAATACTTCAATTTGCATATTATTCCTTCTTTCTAAAATAAAAAGGATGATACTTAAGGAGTGCTTTAGCACGGTACCATCCTTTATTACTTAATTTCAATAACGGCTTATCACCGGAGTTTATTAAACCCTCTAGAGAATAGTAATTATTAAACTTTTTGTTAATTTCCACCAAACATTAACTCTCTTTAAAAATATTATTTAATAATCGTGTTTCTCATAATCGATTTACAATTTTATTCTAACACTTTTAATTTATTTTGACAATTATTTTTCTTTACTAGGTACTAAATCAATACCACCTTTACTAAAGGGGTTACACTTGATAATGCGTTTGATACTTAAGATAGAACCTTTAAAAGCACCGAATTTAGTTATTGCTTCTTTAGCATAGTTAGAACAGGTTGGATAATATTTACATTTACTATGACTAGATAGAGGCATACTTTGATAAATTTCAATTAATTTTAATAATAATTTCTTCATAATTTTATTATAATATTTTCTTTATAAATAACAAGTATTAAGCTAAGCTATTTAATTTTGAAAATTACCAAAAATAGGTATTGCAAATTATGACGTAATGTTTTATATTTAATTTATGAACAAAAGTTCGTTTAATGGTGGTGATGAAAATGCAAGATAATTATCCGAAAAGAAATATTTTATGTATTGATTTAAAAAGTTTTTTTGCCTCTTGTGAGTGTGTGGAAAGAGGAGTAAATCCTTTTACTTATCCTTTGGTGGTGGCTAATCCTACTCAAGGAAACGGAGCAATTACCTTAGCGGTTACTCCCTATTTAAAAAATAAAGGGATTAAATCGCGAGGAAGACTTTATGAAATAGATAAAAATATTAAATATTTTATTGCTAAACCAAGAATGAGTTTATATATTCAAAAAAGCAAGGAAGTTATCAATATTTATTTAGATTTTGTGAGTGAAGATGATTTACTTATCTACTCTATTGATGAGTGTTTTTTAGATATTACTAATTACAAAAAATTATATAAAAAAAGTGATGAAGAAATAGCTAAAGATATTTTAAATAGAATTTATGAAAAGACGGGATTAACCGCCACTTGTGGAATTGGACCAAATATGTTACTGGCTAAAGTTGCTATGGATATTGAAGCTAAGCATAATCCTGATAACATTGCTAAATGGACTTATGCAGATATTAAGCAAAAGTTATGGAGTATTACTCCTCTTTCTAATATGTGGGGAATTGGCAAGCAAATGGAAAAAAGATTAAATATATTAGGAATTTATAATATTGGTGAACTAGCTAAAAGTAATGTTAATGTATTAAAAGATAAATTTGGCATTTTAGGTCAAGAATTATGGAACCATGCTAATGGGATAGATTTAAGTATTATAAGTGATTATAAAACTATTTCCAAAACCGAATCTTTTAGTCACTCGCAAGTTTTATTTAAAGATTATAACGAAAATAATATCTACATTATTATAAAAGAAATGGTTGAAGTTTTAGCATCTAGGTTAAGAGAACATAACAAATTAACTACCTGCATTGGTTTTGGTATTGGTTATTCCAAAGAAATTGATGGTGGTTTTTATCACTCTATAAAATTAGATAATCCTACTGATTTAAGTGAAGAAATAACAAGTTATTGTTTACTTATTTTTGATAAATTTTATACTTATCTACCAATTAGAAAAGTTACCATTAGTTGTGGATCGTTAATAGATAAAGAATGCGTGCAATTGAATTTTTTTGAAAATTTACAAGTTTATCAAAAAGAAGATAATATGGCTAAAACTATTGATTTTATTAAAAATAGATTTGGTAAAAATAGTTTGCTTAGAGCAAACAGTTTATTAAAAGACTCCACAGCAATAGAGAGAAATAAGAAAATTGGAGGACATTATTCATGAAAAGTTTAAGTGACCGTGGTATTATCAAATGGCAACCATTTAATTCTTGTTTTGATAGCAAAGATATTATGAGGGACATTAGTAAGCAAAGAAAAAGAAAAGAATTTCCTATTTTATCTGAAGATCAAATATTGGAAATTGCTGAAAAAGTAACTAAAGCTTGGAATTTAAAATTAATAATAGATATTACTTATTATTATGATGGCGAAATAAATAATTATCGAGGCAAAATTAATTACTTAAATTTACAAAATAAAAGTTTAGAATTAAATAATCATAAAATATTTTTTCAACAAATTTTAAAAATAATTATTTAAATTATAAAAAAGAAAGTAGATATTTATGATATCTACCTTTTTAGTTTATTTCAAAAGAATTTAACATATAATTAATTCTTTTCATAACATTTTCATCTTTAGAAGCATTATTTGGAGTTTTAACAATAATTTTATAAGTTCGTTCACTACTTGAAATATAATATTCAGTTGTATCACTGTCTGCCGTGATTATACAATTGTTATATTCATTATTAACATTTGAGCTAGTACAATTAAGAGGTAAACTACTTTCAGAAACAGCTACCATAATTTTTTCGGCTTCAATAAATCTGTAAATATCTTGAGATTTATATTTGAAAATACTAAAGTTATTAATATCATAACGCATACTATATCCTAAATCACTGACAAATTTTTGAGATGTCAAAGTTTCTTCAATATTATTAATGGTAATATATTCAACCTTTTTATCCATAGACATATTAATTTGCAAATTATTTTTCTTTACAAAGAAATAGTTCATCAAGTAAATTATAATTAAAGTTAAAATGACTACTCCAAAAAAAACAAGAATTTTCATAATAAATGTATTATAGACAATTTTTTTCCTACTATTACTGATTTTAGATTTACTATTAGTGTATTTATTATTAGAATATTTACTATTATTGTTTGTATTGCTTTTTTTATTTGCCATAAATCTCACTACCTTTAAATTAATAATACTACTTAAAATAAATTTCAGCAATAATTTCAAAAAATTTCAATGTCAACAAATATAAATTACATTAATTATTATGCTCTTATATTTTGTATTTATGTAAAATTAGTTTATTGATTTGCTGATAAATTTTTTATAAAGATTCTACATAGATTTAAATAAAATCATATAAAAACTCGAACCTAAAAGTTCGAGTTTAATGTCAATCTGGTGGAGGATGTGGGATTCGAACCCGCGACCCCCTGCGTGCAGGGCAGGTGCTCTAGCCAGCTGAGCTAATCCCCCAGACAACATGATTATCTTAACACATTACTAATCGATAATCAAGTGTATTTTATTTTTTTATAACTTTTATAAGACCATTTTCCAATTCTTCTAAAGCTCTTCCAAGGTCTTTTTTGCTGACGTAATTATTAATTCGCATTTGATAGTGAGAAGTTTCTAGCATTTGTTTACTTCTTTTTGATGCAACATGCACAAGCATATATTTGGAATCAACAATATTTAATAATTTATCTATTGATGGATATAACATAGTATCACTGCTCCTTACAATAATATATTACTAAATTATTGCGAATTAATACAATATTTATGACAAATTTTACATTAAGTTTACCACAATTTATGATTTTAATATCTCTGCAGATAATTCTTTATTTTCATATTTTAATTTTATTTTATAGGCATTTAAATTTTTTGTATTGTCTAAGGGATTAACGATTAAACCTTCAGAATCTGTAACTAAATAGGACTTGTCAATTAGCGTTTGAACGTCGATATATAAAGTACTATTGGGACTTTTCTCAACTTCACTTAAATTATCATTACCATAAGCTATGGCACTTTTTTCAATAGTATCAATTGTTAAATCATACAATTTATTTGTATCAAAATTATTATCGAAAGCATATGATACTTTATTTACAATAATAAAATACGCAATAGTAAATAATAATAAAATAGCTCCTAAAACTATAATTTTTTTATCTTTAATAGTATTCATACTTCACCTTCTAAATTATCTAAATATATTATATCGTATTTAAATTAAAAAGTAAAAATAAAAAAGACTATTGAAATTCAATAATCTTCATTAAATGTTAATTAACAACATTTTCTATCATAAACATTAGATACTACATTTTCTTCACAACTTGTATAACATGGTGTATAGGTATGACGATAAATATGATGGTTAATTATTCTTGTGTTGCATGGCATAATATGAGGTACTTCGTAACACATATATCTATGACATACTCTTTCTTGTGGACATTCTTGAATTGGTGGACACATTGTTGTTTGGCTTGGCATAGACATACCCATATCACAGCAACCTGTTGTACCCATATTCATAGTTTGATCATAGCTTGCTTCAGTATTGTACTCAAATTTAGTTTGTTCCATTATTAACTCCTCCTAGTGTATAATATGAAACATTTAAAAATTGGTTTGGGTTAAATTAATTAGCAATGGTAAAATGCTTAACTGGGGTGTTATTATCTATAGCTTTAAAAGTATATCCTTGGGATAATGCATATTCAATAATTGTTGGTAAAGCTTCCATGGTATTCTTCTTAATATCGTGCATTAAAATGATATTGCTTTGATTAGGTTTTAAATATTTTTTAACTGTACTTATTATTTCTGAGGTTGAATTGTGATTTGTTCTTGTATCTCCACTATCAAAAGTCCAATCAAAGTATATATAGCCTTTTTCCGTCATAATTTTAGCGAGATTAGTCATAATACCAACGCAGTAACTTCTACTTACTGTATTAGAACTACCACCGGGAAACCTAAAATATTTTGGATGATTACCAGTTTGTTCATAAACTATTTGTTCAATTTTATTAAAATCTTCTAAATAAGTATCAACGCTTTTATAAATAGTCCATTTATGACTATAAGTATGGATGCCAACTGTATGGCCTTTTTCACTTTCTTTTTTAATCATATATTGATAATTTGGAAATTGATTAGTAACAAAAAATGTTGCTTTAATGTTGTATTTATCTAGGGTATTTAAAATTGTTTCCGTATATTGGCCGGGACCATCATCAAAGGTAAGATAAATAACACCAGCTTGACTAAGATTTTTTTTATCCTCTACTATGACCGTTCTTGTTATTTTGGCTATCTTATTCGCTTTATCTTTAATGGAATAGACTACTTCATAAGTACCAACTACACTTGTATTTACTGAAGAAGAAATAGTTATGTCACCTGTAATATTACCATCGCAAGAATCATAGGCTGTTGCTCCATATTCAATGTATTCATCACCTAAATTTAAGTATATTGTAGCATTACCATTTAGTTTTAAAGTTGGGGCTTCATTATCAATATATTTTAAATCTTCCACAATTTCAGTTTTATTTTCAGAACTATCAATCGCGTATAATGTTATTTTGTCATTTTTTATATCATATTCAAGTTTACTAGAAATATCTCCATCATAATTATCAACAACTTTGACATCTAGTTCAACTATATTATTGTTTTTACAAGCTACTATTGGTTTATTCAAGGATATTGAAGGACCAGTTGTATCAGATATTGTAACTACTCTCGTTAATTCTTTAGTCTTCTTTTGATATTCTGCTTTATAGGTAATAATATATTTGCCAATTTTATTGTTATCAACAGAACCAATTATTTCTAGGTCAATTGGTTTTTTATTAAATAAAGTATGAATATAAGCTGTTCCACCTAACTCTTGGTAGGGAGTTCCATAGTCTAAATCAATTTTATCTTGGCCATTTAAATTTATTTCTATTTTCGGGGAGATAAAATTAACTATTATTAAAGTAATAAAAACTATTAAAGATATTCCCCCAATTACAAATTTATCTTTATTTTTCATACTACCACCATTTTTGCTAAATATATTTTACCACAAAAAAAGTGGGTGTTAACCACTTAAATACATTTTTAGTTATTTTTGTCAAGTTTTGGAAACAAAAACTCTCTTGTATTATAGTAATATTGACAGCCACTTACTATTGATAAGATAACTGCAACCATAATTAGAAAATCAGCAACTGGAATATTTAAAAATACAAATGGGATATTGCCAAATAATAAAAGTGTTAGACCAATCATCATGCACATTGTTTTGGCTTTGCCTAAAAATGAGGCCGCAACTACTTTGCCTTCTTTACCACTAATCATTTTACAAGAATCAACAATAATATCCCTTGTGATGATTACAACTGGTACTAATACTGATAACATGCGATTGTAGGCTAAAATTATTAATAGACCATTTACTAAAATTTTATCTGCAATAGCATCTGCTACTTTGCCAAAATTTGTAACTTGATTTTTACTTCTAGCTAAGTAGCCATCAACAAAATCTGTTAGGGAAGCGATTAAAAAGATAACTCCAGCAATAATATATTTTAAATCTATAATTTCACCATTTAATTCATACTTAGGAAATATAAAACCTAAATCATACCAAGGAATCAATAATAAAATTAATAAACAAATAGCTAAAATTATTCTAAAAATTGTAATTTTATTAGGTAAATTTAATTTCACTTTAATCACTTCTACTTTCTATAACTTATTACATAAGCATTATGCTTTTCTATTGTAATTTGATTTACCGACCAAAAAATTGCTAAAATGACTAAAATAAGAATTGAAACATATATTAATATATATAATAGCTTTTGATTTTTAGGCCTATTTAAAGTATAAGGCGATACAACTTTCTCAGCTGTTTCTTTATTTAATTCAATTGTTTTTTCAATTTCCTTGACCGGTATTCTTGAAGTGTATTCAAATAAATATTCATTAAATTCAGATAAAACTTTTTCTGAATCTAGCCCAAGATATTTAGCATAATTTCCTAGATATTCCTTTAGTAAAAATATATCTTTAAATGCCCCTATTTTTCCTTCTTCAATATTAGTTAAAATAACTTCGCTAATATTTAAATCTTTCTCTACTTCTGAAAGTTCAATTCCAGCATTTTCTCTTGTTTCTTTCAAGAGTTCGGCAATTTCTTCCAAAATTTTCACTCCTTAATATAAAAAAAATAATATTAATAAGCCATGTTCTGTACTCTTTCGAGCGACAAATATTTATCTATGCGTAAAGCATCTATAAAAATGTTCAGTTCCATTTTTATAACTCCCCTACCATAATTTGGGTTTCTCACTCATGGGGTTTACCGCGTTTCATTTGCTTGTCACCAAGCAACTCGTTTCTGTGGCACTTTATACCTAATAATATCTTTAAAGATATGTTCGGCGCCGTTAGCAATCGCTACCTTAAGTTATTTATTCCTTAAGCATGAACAGTACAATCATCGCAGATTGTGTGAGCATGGACTTTCCTCTACATTACTAATTAATGTAGCATTTGTCTAAATATTATTCTTCTTTTCCAAATACAACTTTTTCTAATTGACTAATTCGTTTTAATAGATCAACATTGGTAATAGTTCTTGTATTATTTTCGGCATTTTTACTAATTTCTAATTGTTCGTTTAGTGTTCTAATTTCTTGCTTTAATTTACTATTATCTTCAGTCAAATCCTTTATATCCTTTTCTAATTTTTTGATGATAGAATTGTATTCAGTATAATCACGAATGACCATATCCAAGTATTTATCAACTTCTTGAGGTCTATATCCCCTAGCGTCAATTTTAAATTCTTTCTCTAAAATATCTTGAGGAGTCAAATAAATACGATCATTATACATTGAACCACCTTCTAACAATGAAAATTATAAACGATTTATACTTTTCTTGTCAAGTTCTTTGAGATTAATCGTTTCTACCCAAATACTGGCATATTCAACCTTTTTTAATAATTCATTTAACATATAATCAACTCTCATTCCTTTTCACCTAAAAATATAATACCAAAAATAATACAAATTTAAATACTTTCGACAAATGATTACAAATGTTTTATTTTTTCTACAAAATTATACTTTTCCACATTTTTTCCACATTTAAGTTAACTTACCCACATAATTTTATTGATTTTTTCATATTGTTGTAATATAATGTTAATTGCAGTTAGGGAAGTTTATGCACCCATAGCTCAATTGGATAGAGCGTTAGACTACGGATCTAAAGGTTAGGGGTTCGACTCCCTTTGGGTGCACCATGCTTTTTCGAGAAGTAGCACAGCTTGGTAGTGCGCATGGTTTGGGACCATGATGTCGCAGGTTCAAATCCTGTCTTCTCGACCATTTAGTGTTTAAAGTCCAGAAATGGGCTTTTTTCATTGGTCCCAAATAAATGCTCACCCAAAGTAATTAAAAATTTAATTTATAAAATAATTCTAATAAATAGTCTTTTTTTAAGCAAAATCTGATACCTGATGAAATAATTGTAGGATTATCAAAATCATTTTTTCCTTCCTTTATATAAAATGATATAGATATTTTATCGTGATTAATTAATTCTAAAAATTCTAAAAAAC
The DNA here is from genome assembly GCA_947628365.1 of uncultured Bacilli bacterium. Lineage (GTDB taxonomy): Bacteria > Bacillota_I > Bacilli_A > RF39 > UBA660 > SIG200. The sequence goes on from CANQZN010000018.1 coordinate 15,723, forward strand.
CTCGTAATCTATAAAATTCAATTTTCATATATTTATAATATTTAATATTATCCCTTTTATAAGGATATCCCGTTACAATAGCAAGGGTCGTTAGTTTCTTCCTTAGTTTTAATTCCAAGTCTTTAAAATCCCAATAACATACTTCTTCGATAAATTCGTCATTGTAATATGCTAGCATAATTACTCTTGTTTTATAATAATCTACTTTTAATTTAAAACTATAACCATAGCGTTCTTCCGATAAATTAGCATATATAGTTCTTTGAAATAATTTTATATCTAAGGGATTATTATATCTGAAATGGCCATATGCTTCGTAAATATATCTGGTGGCAAATTCACCATTTCTCTTTGGTGCACAATTAAATAATGTTATAGGGGCTTTAGTGAAACCTAATTTGCATTTTATTTCTATGCTTTTATAATCTGGGTTAGATTCACTATCTTCCTTTTTACCTAAAAGTGATTCAAATGTATAGCCAATACCAGTTGTACCACTCCGTAAAGATTTTACTAACCCCATTTTTTTAATTTTTAGAAATTCTTTTCTTAATTCTAAAATGTCTTCTTTCATGCCAAAACCTCCATAAAATCTTATATCACAAACAATGAGCAAAAATTGGCGTATTTTGTCTAAAACTAGAGATTTTGTCAAAAATCGTCAATAAAATATTAATAATTAACATCATTTGGGCTGAGTGATTATATAATTATAATAGAAGGGCTAAGATAAAACGGGAAGTAATATGATTAATTCGCTTTTTAAGAATAAAAAGTTTAAATAGAAAGTAGCTCTTTATTAATCAGTCATCTAAATGGATGACTTTTTTAATGCAAAAGAAAAACTAGGAAAACCTAGTTTATTTTTCAAATGGTGTCTCGTTGGAGATTCGAACCCCAGACCCTTTGATTAAAAGTCAAATGCTCTACCTACTGAGCTAACGAGACAAATTGTTAATTAAAAATTGGCTGCCCCGGCTGGGTTCGAACCAACGGAATGTCAGAGTCAAAGTCTGATGCCTTACCACTTGGCTACG
>CANQZN010000019.1 GCA_947628365.1 uncultured Bacilli bacterium
GTTTATTAACATTTTTGATAACATTAGCAATAGTAAATGTTTTACCTGTTCCTGTTGCTCCCAGTAAAACTTGATGTTTTTTATTTTCTTTAATACCTTCAGTTAACTCTTTAATAGCCTTAGGCTGATCACCACTAGGTTCATATTTAGAGATAAGTTCAAACATGTTGATGCTCCTTTCATTAATTAGAGTTATTTTATCACTATATTATAGATAAAACAAGGAAACAACAATATGCTTCCTAGTCTTATTTTTTCTTATTTTTATAATTTTATGTTATATAAATAACTATACTTTTTGTTATTTATTGTTTTTTAATACTTTTTCTACTTCATTTATTAATTGTTCTTTATTAGGTATGTAATAAGTATAAGTTGAAGCAAAAATATTATTTGCTAAACCACCTAAAGCAAATTCTAAAGCAACTTGGTCTTTTTCAGCACAAAGTATGATACCAATAGGTTTTCCATCATCTTCTGAATTAACGACTTTTTCATAATAATTTAAATACATATTCATTTGTCCTAAATTTTCTGCTTTTAGTTTATTCATTTTTAAATCTATTAAGACATATGATTTTAAAAACTTATTATAAAATACCATATCAATATAGTAATCAATATTATTAAGGGTGATTCTTTGTTGAGAGCCGACAAACATAAAACCTTTACCAAGTTCTAGCAAAAAATCCTCTATATGCCTAATTAATTTATATTCTAAATCTTTTTCTAAAAGAGGTTTTGGTTCTTTTATTCCTAAAAACTCAAAAACATAAGGTTGTTTAACAATATCACTTGGTTTATTTAAAATTTGACCTTTTTTGGATAATTCTAAAACCTTTTCTTTATTTGCATTTCCATCAGAAAGTAAAAGCCTTTCAAATAAAGATGTATCTAATTGCCTTTGAAGTTCCCTAACAGACCAATTGGAATTAATACATTCTTTTTCATAAAAATTTCTTTTATCTTTGTCTTTAATAATCATTAATTCTATGTAATGTGACCAACTTAGCTTTTCATTTATTTCATCATAATTAGGATACGTTTTATAAAATACTCTCATATATTTTAAATTTGACACAGAATAACCTTTTCCTAAATATTTAGTAAGTTCATCAGATAGTCCTTTTAAAACTTCTTTACCATATTCTAAACGATTATTATATTCGTTTTCATTTGATACTATTATTCTACCAATATTCCAGTATACATAAGTAATAGACTTATTAATTTCCTTTGCTAAATTATCTTTAACTTCATTTACTAAATTTGTAATTTCTTGTATCATTTTTTTATTAGTTTTTTCTAACATTATTGCTCCTTTCTGAATTGGCCAGACGCGTCTGACCAATCTGCTAATTTTCTTGTCTAATATAATTTTACCATAAAATTATATTTTAAAATCATTTATCTTTATATATTAAAAATATTTTATTTTTTAAGAAATATAATAGGACACGAATAGCTGTCACAAATTTACTTTATCTATTTAGGTTGAGGTTTCGTTCATTTTTATAAATTTAATGGTACTAAAATATGTTTTTAAAAATATAAAAGAAAGTATACATGAATATTTATAGAAATATTGATTTATAAATGAGTAAAGAAGAGACAACAGAGTATTTAAATATAATGGAAAAGGAAAGAATAAAACTAAAATTAAAAAAGAGTAGAACTAACATTGCAATGTATAGAGCATTACAATTTCAAATGACAAATGATTATCCATATACTTGTACTGCTGGAATAAGTCTTTTAACAGTTATGGAAAATGGTGATTTAGTTCCATGTCGAAGAATGCCAATAGTAGTAGGAAATCTATTAGAAAATAATATGTATGAATTATATAAAAATAATAAAGTATTACAAGAATTACGAAAAGATACAACGTCTGATGAATGTAAAAATTGTGAACATGCAAAAAAATGTTCAGGCGGTTTAAAATGTTTAACTTATGCTTTATATAAAGATTTAAATCATAAAGATGTTGGTTGTACGGAATAAAAGTCTTAAATAATAGAAAATTTAATAATAAACAAAATATGCAAGATGATTATTTGAATGTTCCTTTTTTTAGGAAAATACGTTACAATTCCTTATGAAGGGAACAATGAATAATGAAGAAAGAGTTCTAAATATTTTAAATGAAAAAAATTTTAACTACTGATGAAATAACTAAATTAAATATACCCAAAGTGATTTTGACGAGGCTTATAGAGAAGAAAAACATGATTTTAAATTATATAGATACGCTAAATTAATAGGAATATAAAAACAAGTACATGATTTATGGAGGCATTATTATTAATATTGAGATTTTAAAAGAAAAATTAACAATCATGTCAAGAAAAATAATGTTATGCCACAAGATTTAATGCAAAAAGCGCGTTTATTTTAATTGCCAATAACCACCATTATCTGGGCCAATTCGCTCTATAATATTATAGTCTACCAATTTTTTTAAATTATATTTAACTCCATCAGGTGTAATGTTTAAAATATTTGCAAGTTCATTTCTAGTAATTTTAGCATTTTCTTTTATTAATTCTATAATTTTCGTTTGATTATTGTTTAGTTTTATATTTTGATTAGTTTTTGCAGTCAGCTTTCTTAATGATGTATTAATACATTTTAATAAAAAGTCAATAAATACATTAGCATTACCATTAACATGGCACTCGGCAATAGAGTCATAATATTGTTGTCTTTTTAAATATATTTCTTCTTCAATAGGAATAAATTCAAATTTTGAATTCCAATTAGTTAAAATTAAACTTACCCAAAATCTAGCTATTCTACCATTACCATCACTAAACGGGTGAATGTATACAAAATAATAATGAAATACTGCTGATAAAATTAAGGGGTGAATTTTACCATCATTATCATTTAAAAACTGAAATAAACTTTTCATAAGAGAAGGAACTAATATTGATTGGGGAGCTGAATAAATTATTTTCTCTCCTTTTTTAACACCTTCACCATGATTTCTATAATATCCATTATCATCATCTAAATATTTCATCATTAATGTATGAGCTTTTAAAAGATCTTTTTCGCTTTTCCAATTATATTCTAATATATGTTCATATAGTTCGTTGGCATTTTTTACTTCTTGAATTTCCTTTCTATCCCCTAAAACAGTTTTTTTATCTATAATGTTTTCAACACTTTTTAAAGATAGAGAATTTTCTTCAATGGCAAGTGAAGAATATATAGATCTAACTTTGGATTTGATTTTTAAATTTCTTTTGGCATTTGTATCAGTAATAATTAATAAATCTAGTTTTTTCTCAATATTTTTTATACTTCTTTTGTTTCTATCTGATATATAAAAAAGTGGTTTTAATGTTATATTTTCCAACTAATATTCCTCCTTGCTATTATTTAAAATTTTGCCTTTAATAATTATTTTTATTGTATCACTAATGAACATGTAAGACAAGAAATCTAATTTAAATTGATTTAAAGTCTGGGTAGTTTTCTGGGTAGTAAAAAATGTTATATATGAGTATTATGATTTTTCTCTTTCTTTTCTATATTATTTTTAAATAAATGAACTTTCAAAAGGCTGTAATTTATGCTAAAATTGTATTAGGTGGTGCCTCGTTATGGATAATAAAGATGATTTTAATGAATTAAATCCTAATACAGGTGCAGATTCTTCCTCTGAAAATGAACCAATTGAAGAGTTATATAATGAAGATATAATTGAAGAACCAGTTAACGAAAATAATATTAATAACTATCAAGAAGAAAATAGACAAGAGTTAAATAAGAAAGAAAAAAGAGAGTTACATCGTAAGAGGGTAAATGATGAGATAGATGAAGCTGGTGCTAATGTAATAGAAAAATTTGGGATCCCTAAACCAATTGCTAAGTGGGCAGCCAAAACTAATGGTGGGCCATTATCCCCAACTAATTCACCAGTGAATAAATTAACTTCAAGAAATTTAAGAAATAAAGTGGCTGATGCAACAGAGGATATGAGTGAAGATGAAAATGGGGAGATACAAGATAAGACTAATGAACAACAAACATCTCCTAAACCAACACCAACTTTACCTAGAACTCCACTTAATAGTAAAGATAATAAAGAAGATGATACTAAGAAACAAGTTAAAGCTGAACTAACAAAAAAGGTATTAACTAGTCCTTACTTTTGGATAGTAGCAGGTATTATAGCTTTAATATTATTAATTATTATATTATTAATGATGTTTTTATCAGAGGATATTGATAATGATACTTATTTAAGTAGCAATGCATATGGGGATGTTTGTGATGGATTTAATTTTAATTCCACTTCATTATCAAGAGAAGAATTTATAGCAAGAGTAACTGATTATTATACTAGTCGTTCTGGTGCTTCTGAAAGAGTAAAAAACATATTTATTCAAAATGCAGGAAAAGTTTATGATTTATCTATGCAAAATAATATTAACCCAGAAATTGTTATAACTAGAGCAGTTGCTGAGGGACATTCTCCAAGTAATAATGAACAATATGCTAATAAAAATAATTATTGGGGATTAAATTGTACCAATACTGGCACATTGAGTGATTGTAGTACTTATGCTACTTTTGATGATGGTGTAATGGGGTTTATTCAAAATATTAGTCAATATGATTCATTGTCATCAATGATGAAAAGATATTCTTCAATAGGATCTTTTTGGTATAATCCTGGTGATAGTGGATTAGGTGGATGTTATTATCTTGAGTCTATTAGACCTTATATAACTGAGGAACGTTATTTAGAAGTTTCAAATTATTGTCAAGAAGGTAAAAAATGTGATAAAACTGATCATTCACCAAATTGTGTAGAAACAACAGAAGATGATCGGGCTGCTTATACAAAATATCAAGTTTCTAAGATGCTTGATTACCGTCAAACAATTTTTGGCATTGGTCCAGATGATTGTAGTAATTATTCTGCTAATTGTACTATTTATGCTCAAGGAGATAGTAAATGGAAAGATTTAAAATTAGGTAATTCGAATGCTAATATGGGAAAATTTGGTTGTGCTGTTACAGCTTTAGCTATTGGTATTTCTTGTTCTGGAACTCCAGTTACAATTGAAAATTTTGATGCAGGAGAATTTTTAAAAGCTTTAAATAAGGGTGGCTGTTTTAGCTCATCAGGTGATATAAATTGGTATTGTCAAGCAATTACTGATGTTGCTCCTTCAGTAACTTTAGCAGATAGATATACTGGCATTAAAAACTATAGTAATAATGAAAAAACTGAAATTATTAACCAATATGATCCAGCTCATTATTTTGTGATTGTTCAAATTTCTAATAAAGATACTTCTAGTCACTTCTTAGCATTTACTAAAGCTCAAGGTGATCAATACATAGTAAAAGATCCAGGGGGAGGAAAAATTAATAATATTTTAATAAGTGATGTTGTCCAAATACTTGTATATAAATATAAAGAAGGAGAATAAAAATGGATAAGAAGAAAATAGGAATTTTAGTAGTTATAGGTATATTTTTAGTAGGAATAACATTACTTGCGTTAGTTTTAGCAAATAATGAAAATGATAACACCCCAAATACACCAAGCACTCCAAATAATCCGAGTAATCCAAGTGTTCCTATTGAACCAAGTACTCCTTCTTATGATTATGTCATAATAGATAATACTGATATGTGGCGATATAATAACAATTCTTTTAGTAGAATTCAAAATTATGTTGAAAATGATGATTTATATAATGTTTATATTAATAATGATTATTATGGAGAATATAATTTAAAATATGGTACAACTTGGAATCTTTTTAAAAATGATCAATTTACTAGTTATAACGGTAATTTATTTGCTTTTTCTAAAGGCATTAATATTAGAGTAAGAAATAAAGTGGTTAATAATATAACTTCCACAGAAAAAGATGAAATTCGTACAATATTAAATGATAATATTGTCGATTTAAATAATTTATCTGTTGATGAAATGATAAAGGTGGATTTAGATAGTAATGGAGAAACAGATAAAATTGTTTCCGTATCTAATATAAACATAGAAAGTTTAAATAGTTATTTTAATTTAGTTTATGTAGTTCTTAATGGAGAAGTTTCTACTTTAATTAATACTTCCATTAAACCAGAAGATATGTTAAATGCCCCAATGTATAATTTAAATTATGTTGTAAATATAAATAATGATTATTATGATAGTATTATTATAAAAGTTAGATATTTTTCTGTTAGCGAAGATGCTCATAATATTTTATTTCAATATCAAAATAATAGATTTGTAAAAAAATTAGATTAAAAAAATTGATTATTTTTTGATTATTAATTAACTATTTAGTATAATATATATTGATTGGGGATGAATGTATGAAATTTAAAGTAGAACCTAAAGATTTTTTCTTATTTATACTTTATTGTATCATTTTATTATATTTATGTGCACTTGCTGTATCAAACTTCTTTTGTTTAATGAATAATGGTACATTCTATGGTTTAATACCTATTACAGCATTTACAAATTATTTAGTATTTACTTTAGCTTTATTTTTTGGAGCTTTAATATTTATTTTTTCCAGTGTATCTGATTATATTTTTAATAAAGATAAAGGTAAAGGAATTGGCCTTAAAGTAACAAGTGAAAAACCAAATGATGGTTATGCTAGATGGGCTAAAGAAAAAGAAATTAAAGAATCTAGCAAAGTTGAAAAGATTAATCCTTTAGATAAAGAAATTAAAGCTGCAGGTATCCCACTTATTAATAATGGTAAAGAGATATGGGTTGATAATGGTGAATACCATAACTTAGTTATTGGTTCTACTGGTTCTGGTAAAACTGAAAATTTAGTTTTTCCAATGGTTAATATCTTAGCTAAAAAGGGCGAAAGTATGATTATTACTGACCCTAAAGGTGAGATTTATCGTAAAACTGCTGAGAATTTAAAATCAAGAGGTTATAATATTATTATTTTAAATTTCCGTGAACCTACTAAAGGTAATGCATGGAACCCTTTAGCACTTCCTTATCAATATTATAAAGAAGGTAATTTAGATAAAGCAACTGAATTACTTGATGACGTTGCACTTAATATCTTATATGATCCAAGTAATAAGAATGATTCAGATTTCTGGGAAAAAGGTGCTGCTGATTATTTCTCTGGTTTAGCTCTAGGTTTGTTTCAAGATGCTAAAGAGTCTGAAGTTAACTTAAATAGTATCAATTATATGAGTACTGTTGGGGAAGAAAGGTATGCGACTAGTAACTTTATTAAAGAATATTTTAATTTAAAAGGTAAAGATTCTAATGCTTATATGTTTGCCAATACAGTTATAAATGCTCCAACTGATACTAAAGGGGGTTTGCTTTCTACCTTTAATCAAAAAATAAGAATGTTTTCAACAAGAGAAAACTTATCAGAAATGCTTTCACATAGTGACTTTGATATGCGTAATATTGGTAAAGGTAAAACTGCAGTATTCATGATTATTCATGATGAAAAGAAAACATATCATACTTTAATGACTATTTTTATTAAACAATGTTATGAAACATTAATAGATGTCGCACAATCTAATGGTGGTAAATTACAATATAGAACTAATTTTATTCTTGATGAATTTGCCAATATGCCACCACTTAAAGATGTTGATAGTATGGTATCAGCTGCCCGAAGTCGTGATATTAGATTTACATTTATTATTCAAAACTTTGCTCAACTTAATGATATCTATGGTGAAAATGTTGCCCAAGTTATTCGTGGTAACTGTGGTAATACAATTTATTTAATTAGTACTGAATTAAAAGCCTTAGAAGAAATTAGTAAATTATGTGGCGAAGTTAAATCTAAAGATAAAGATAAAACTGCATCAACACCACTTGTAACTATTAGTGATTTGCAAAAATTAAAATTAGGCGATGCTATTATCTTAAGACTAAGAATGAGTCCATTTAAAACTAAATATACTCCTAACTTTAAAATTAATTGGGGCGAAGAATTTCCAGAAGCAACATATCCAACTAGAAAACCACAAGAGATTAAATTGTTTGATTTAAAACAATATGTTACAGAAGAAAAAAGAAATAGAATGATGAACTCTGATATGCCAAATAATAGTATGGGTATGAATAATCCATTTAGTGGTGGCTTTGGAGGCTTCGGTGGCTTTAATCCTATGTCTATGCCTGATACAAAAATGTCTAGTCCAACAAATCCTTTTGCAACTCCTAGTGGTGGATCTAGGCCAAATCCAATGGATATGAATCCATTTGGGGGCTTAAACAACATGAGCATTGATGACATGATGAAGGATATAGATCGTAAATTAAAAGAACTTGATGAAGAAGAGAAAAAGCAAAAAGAAAAATTAAAAATGCAAAATCAAGAACTAATGAGTTCTGCTAATAAAATATTAGAAGAACAAAAAGAGAAGATAGAAGAAGCTAAACATAGAGAAGAACAAGATAAACCAGTAGAAAAGCCAAAGGTTAATATTGATGTTGATAGTGTTATAGTTAATGAAAATGTAATTACCGATGATGAATTCTTTGATGATTTTTTTGGAGATGATGATGACTAGGTAAAAGCATTTTCTTCTTTTTTTATTCTGACATAAATTATAATGGTGATACCATGAAATCGATAAAAGAAGAAGATTATAATCCTAGTATGGGAATCTTAATAGATGTTAAAGATCCCATTAGTTATAAAGAAAAACATAATCCTTATAGTATAAATATTTATTACGATAAACTTTTAATGAATCATAAAACTTTGCTTGATAAAAATAAAACTTATTATATTATGTGTGATAAGGGCCATAAAAGTAAACAAGCAGTACGTATACTATCTTTTTACGGTTATAATGTCATCTATGTTATAAATTCGTGATTTTAATCCATACTTATATTATAATAAAAATGTGGTAAGTATGGATTTTTTGTTAAATGAATTATATAACTTAATTTTAGGAATAATTAACTCATCAACAATTTATGGGCCTTTATTTGCATGTCTTCTAATATTTTTAGAATCTATTTTACCCGTACTACCTTTATTTGTCTTTATTACTATTGTAATAATTGCTTATGGCTATGGCTTTGGTTTTTTAGTATCTTATACTCTTACTTGTTTAGGTTGTTTATTTTCTTTCTTTTTATGCCGTACATTTTTTAGAAAATTTTTTATTAAACATTTAAGAAAATATCATGGCCTTGATAAAGCAATGAAAAAAATTGATAAACTACATTTTTCTAGTTTAGTTTTATTAATTGCTATACCTTTTACCCCAGCTTTCTTAATTAATATTGCATCTTCCTTATCTAATATGACTTATAAAAAATTTATCTTGGCCATTCTTATTGGTAAAGTTTCTTTAGTTTTCTTCTGGGGATTCATTGGTACTAGTTTATTAGAAAGTTTAAAAAACCCAAAAATAATTATTGTAATTATGATTATGTTATTAATTGCTTATGCATTTAGTAAACTCATTAATAAGAAATTAAATATAGAGTAAATTTAGTGTAAATTAACATTATTTTACTATTCTCAAATTGACTTTAAGTGGGCAAAATAGTATATTATAAAATAGGTGAGTAAGTATGGATGGTATAAATACTGAAGTAAGACAAACAGGAAATGAACCAGTTATAGAGTATTTAGTAAAACGCTCTAACGGAATGTATAATATGGGTATGGCTAGTAAATTAGCAGAATTTTTATTATCTACTTATAGTGCTAAAGATATTTTAGAGGGTAAAGCAGATTATCAAATCGCTAATTTATATGAAGTGCAAAAATATATAACAACTAAAGTTGGTAGTCATTTCTCAAATGAAATAATGATGAATATCACAGCTCAATTATTAAAAGATTATAGTGGCATGAGAATTTTAAATGGGGAAGCAGATGCTAGAATAGAAGAGGTTGCTAAAGGTTTGTTAGTAGTAGAAAATACTATTTTAGAAAATAGAGAGAAAAATACCAAACCAATTCCATTAAGCCCTCAAAAAGAGCCGAGAAAAAAAGAAGATATAAAAGCAAAGATTAGAACTGGTATACTTTATGTATCAACTATTGCTATATTAGCTACTAGTGGAATTACCTTAGCTAAAGTTGTTAAAAATAATAATGAGAATATGGATAATTATTTAGCAGGATTAACTGCTTCCGTAAATGATGAAAATTATAATATTGTCTTAAAGAATACAGAACATGTTCCTTATCAAAATGAACAAGGGACTTATGAAACAAGAACAATTTATAAAACAGATGGCATAGCTCAAGATATTATGACACTTAGTGCTAGTAATCCAAATGAATATGATAAACAAATGCAAAAAGTTTATGCAAATTTAGAATATAATGCTTTAGAAAATATGGATAAGGTATTTTTGGAAACAAAAAGATTAATGGCGCAAGATGAAGCATTTCAAAGTTTGTATAGTGTAATTGTTGATAGTAATTGTTTCTTAGATTATTTAGTCTCTAAAGGTTATATCGATACAAATAGTGAAGACTATGCTAAGGTTAAAAATGCCATAGATAATTATAAACAAGTAGGATCATTTAATAATTTATCTAGTGAAGAACAAATGATATTAAAGAAAAGTATTAGTAATTATCAAAATATAGATTTATCTTTAACCTCTTTAGGAGTAGAAGCAGGAGGTAGATCTCATTAATGATTGATGTTTATACAATGAATTTAGAAAATAATCAAAAATATATTATATTAGACACTATTGTTAAGAATAATAATAATTATTTAATTTTTGTTAATGATAATAATGACAAAGATTTAAGAGTTAGAAAAGTTATCATGGAAAATAACCAAGAAATGGTAGTTAAACTTGATAGTGATGAAGAAGTAAAAGATATATTAAATGAATTTTATAATAAACATAAAGGAGAGAACTAATGAATAAGAAGAGTGTTTTATTAGGATTAGTAATAGTTTTTATAGTAACTTTAGCAACTGGTTGCCTTTTTTATAAAGCAATTGATGGATCGGAATTTAAAAATCATTTTGGTGAACTAGGTTATACAATTAGTGATAGTGAAGAAGCTAAGTATGAAGCTAAAACTTATCTAGTTGCATCTAAAGAGGATTTACCATTTAAAATAGAATATTATGAATTTAAAGATGAAGTAGAAGCTAAAAAAGTTACTAAGAAATTTCAAGATACTATTGGTGATTATATAACTACTGATTCAAAGAATCAAACAACAACTGGTGCTCAAATTACAAAGACTGTTGCAGTTTCTGAAAAAGAATATATTGTTATTTCAAGAGTTAAAAATACAGTAATCTTTATTGCAGGTCTTAATGAATATGATGATGAAATCAATAAATTATTAGAGGATATTAAATATTAAAAAAAAGGATTTAAGTCCTTTTTTTAGTTTAAATCATCTAATTGTTGTTGTAATTCATCACTTAAAGTTGTTATTTTAGTATCTTTAGCTTTTTCTAAACTATACCAACCAAATTTAAACATTAATTCATAAGCTTCTCTTTGACTTTCTATAATTTCATCAAACATTTTCTTATATTCTTTATATAAATTTTCATTAGAGGCTTCAGTTAAGGCAACAGCCATATTTTTAGTTAATTCTTTTAAGTGTGTTAATAAAATTGTCATATAATCTTTATCATTTAAATTAATACCTGTAGGTACTTCTACTTTTGGGTTACTTACTTTATTATTATTCATTTTGACCACCCTTATCTAAAATAGTTAATATATCACTCATATGATCATAAAAAAGGTTAGCATTATTTTTAATTATACTTGCAACTTCTTTATCATTTACATAATTTAGAGCATCTTCCATTACTTTATAAGCAGTATGATGCCAACCAAAGATATCCTTTAAATAATCTAAATCTTTACCAGTAAAAATATCTGGTGCTTTTTTATATTCTTTTTCCACATTTATCACCTTTCTACTCATATTATGGAAATTACTTAAGGAATAATGTAGTTAAATATTGGTAACAAGATTTATGCATTTTAGTAAATACTAAAAGTGAGATAATTATGAATAAAGATAATAAATTAATAGTTAAATTAGCCTGTCTATTTTATATATGTAGTATTCTAGGGTTCTTTTATGAACTTATTTTGAATTATTTTGAAAATAAAAAAGTATTTAGTCATGGTATCTTATTTGGCCCTTGGTTACCAATTTATGGTACGGGAGCTCTTCTTATTATGTTATTTTATAAATATCGTGATAATCCTTATATTATATTTTTTTCATCTTTCTTTTTAACAGCTTTCCTAGAAGGTACTTGTGGGTTTATTCTTTTAAAATTTTTTAAGAAAAGATTATGGGATTATACAGGATACTTTTTAAATATTAAAGGTTTTGTCTGCTTCTTAAGTGCTTTTTGTTTTGGTTTAGGAGGACTCCTTATTACATATGTTATTTATCCTTTAATAGATAAGATAGTATCTAAAATAAATATAAAAGAAATAGAAAATATATTAAGTTTTATAACTATCATTTTTTTAGGAGATATAATTGCAACTATCTTAAAATAATAATATAATATTCACAAATTGAGGTGAATTAATGGACTTTGCAAATATGGTAGTTTTAATTACTGGCGCAAGTGGAGGAATAGGTAACTCTTTAGCCGAAATATTACATAATTATGGAGCGACAGTAATTGGAGTATATAATGAACATAAAATAAATACGCAAGAGTATGATACTTATAAATGTGATATAACTAAGGAAGAAGATATAAAAGAGTTATTGCAAAAAGTTATTGCTAAACATGAAAAAATAGATGTTTTAGTAAACTGTGCAGCCATATCTTTAGATGATGATATTTATAATAAGGGTAAAGAAGATTTCTTAAAAGTTTTAGAGGTTAATTTAGTTGGTACTTATTTAATGTGTAAACATGCATCATTAGTTATGGAGAAGGGAGTTATAATTAATATAGCATCCACAAATGGGATAGATACTTATAATCCTTTATCAATGGATTATGATGCTTCAAAAGCAGGACTTATTAATTTAACCCAAAATTTAGCCTTAAGATTTCCTAGTTTAAAAATTTGCACTTTGGCTCCGAATTGGGTTGATACAGAATCTGTTTTAAATATGGAGCCAAACTATTTAAAAAGTGAACTAAAAAGAATAGGCCAAGATAAATTAATTAAAAAAGAAGCAGTAGCCATTAAAATAATTGAAATAATTATTAATGATGATATCAAAAGTGGCAATGTAATAAGGATGGATAATGAAAATGCATAAGATAGATGAAAAAGTTTATGAAAAAATGTTGAAAACTGAGGAGAAATTAACAAAAATTTTTCAAGATATTGATAAACAAGAATTTAAAAATAGTTTAAAAGTACTTGAAGCTTTTAATGAATTTAATATAAATGAAAGTGATTTTGCTAGTACTACTGGTTATGGTTATAATGATATAGGAAGAGATAAAATTGAACAAGTTTTTGCTCGCGTTTTAGGGGCCGAAAAAGCTTTAGTTAGAAATCAATTTATTTCTGGTAGTCACGCTCTTACTGTTACTTTATTTGGTTTATTAAGACCTGGTGACACATTGTTAAGTATTACGGGACTTCCTTATGATACTTTACATGAAGTAATTGGCATAAGTGATAATCCAAGTAGTTTAAAATCTTTTAATATTAATTATGAACAAATAGACTTAACTAATGATGATTTTGATTATGAGAGTATAAAAAAAGCGTTAAAGAGTAAAAAAATTAAAGTCATAGAAATTCAAAGAAGTATTGGTTATTCGACAAGAAAAAGTATTACTATAGATAAAGTAGAGAAAGTTATTAAATTTATTAAAGATTTAGATAAAGATGTAATTATTATGGTTGATAATTGTTATTGTGAATTTGTCGAAGATAAAACTCCATTAGAAGTAGGAGCAGATATAATGGTCGGCTCTTTAATTAAAAACTTAGGTGGGGGTATTGCTCCCAATGGAGCATATATTGCAGGAAGAGAAGACTTAGTAAATTTATGTGCAGAAAGATTAACCCTTCCAGGTGAAGGTATGGAAGTAGGCCCTTCCCTAGGTGTAAATAGAGAATTTCTAATGGGCTTATATCACGCTCCTTCTGTTGTTGCAAGTAGCCTAAAGACCGCTATACTTACTAGTGCAATGTTAGAAGATTTAGGCTATAAAGTATCACCTACTTATAATGAACCAAGATCGGATATAGTAGAAACTATTATTTTTGGTAATAGTGAAGATTTAATTAAATATTGTGAAGGAATACAATCAGGATCTGCAATCGATTCTAATTCGGTTCCAGAACCAGTAACAACTCCAGGATATGAAGATAAAATTATTATGGCGTCAGGTTCATTTACGCAAGGTTCATCTATTGAAATATCTTGTGATGGTCCTTTAAGAGAACCTTATATTTTATATCAACAAGGTGGTTTAACATATGAGTATGGTAAAATTGCTGTTATGATTGCAATAAGTAAATTATTAAATTTAAAAAATTAAAATTAATTAGCAGAAATATAGCAAAAATGATTGTTCAAATAATTAAAAACTTGTTACTTTTAACATACACACATAACATATTTGTATGTAGAAAGGAACTTTCAGTTTATTGAAAGTTTATTAGTCCTTTACTTATAGTCTGGGACTTATAGAGGCTTTTACCGTTGTGCCAGTAAACAATGGTTTTTTAACTAGTAGAAAGCCATTTATCGTTATATTTAATAAAAAGCAGCGAAAAGTGGCAAAAAATTGGCAAAAAGCAGCAAAATTATTTAAGAAATATTTTTAATTGAAGGTCATTTTACTTGGTTTCCAATTTCCAAAAATCGGCAATTTTCGCAAGTTTTGGAAAAATATTTCCAAAACTTGACTTTGCATTAAATTTAATTTATACTTATTTTAGAGGTGAAAACTATGATAGAGAGAACAGAATATCTTGAACAATTAAAAAGATTTAAAGATAAAGATTTAATCAAGGTTGTTACCGGAATAAGACGATGTGGTAAATCCACATTATTTGAATTATTTATAGATTATTTAAAGAAAAGTGGAATAAAAGATAATCAAATAATAAATATAAATCTTGAAGATGCTGATTATAATTTTGAAAGTTATAAAGAATTATATGATTATGTCAATAAAAAAATAGATTCTAAAAAGCAATTCTATGTGTTTTTAGATGAAGTTCAAAATGTTCTTATGTTTCAGAAAGCGGTAGACAGTTTATATATAAAGAAAAATGTTGATGTCTATATAACTGGTTCAAATGCTTATTTATTATCTGGAGAACTTGCAACGTTATTATCAGGAAGATATGTCGAGATAAAAATGTTGCCATTATCATTTAAAGAATATTTAAGTGCTTTTAATGGTTCTAATAAAAGTCGTTATGAGTATTTTTTGGATTATATGAGATATGGTGGTATGCCAGGTAATATATCAATACTTGAAGATCATCCAAATGATTTAGATATATATTTAGAAGGTACATTTACTACAATAGTATATAAAGATGTAATAACAAGAAATAATATAACAGATAAAATGCTTTTAGAAAGTGTATTAAAATTTATATTTGATAGCATAGGTAGTCCTATATCAACCAAAAAGATAAGTGATACATTAACAAGTAAAGGACTAACTACCAGTAATCATACTGTTGAAAAATATATCTCTGCTTTTGTAGAAAGTTTTTTAATATATAAAGCTGAGAGATTTGATGTTAAAGGTAAGAATTTACTTGCTAGAGATTATAAATATTATGTTGTTGATCCAGGATTAAGAAGCTATTTATTGGGTAAAAAAGCTGATAGTGATATGGGACATATAATAGAAAACATAGTTTATCTTGAATTGTTAAGAAGAGGATATAAAGTATATGTTGGAAAAGTTGATGATTTAGAAGTAGACTTTGTTGCTGAAAATAGAGATGGTTTAAAATATTATCAAGTTGCATTAACAGTTAGAGACAATAAAGTATTAGAAAGAGAACTAAGGGCATTACAAAAAACAGGTGACCATTATCCAAAATATTTAATAACTTATGATATGGATATGGAAGCTGATTATGATGGAATAACAAAAATCAATATAGTTGATTGGTTATTAAATAAAGAATAAAAATGTAATTTTTATCATGTAGGTGTTATTATTAACACAAGTTTTTCTTATTATTTGTTAGGTAGAGGTTATGATTTAGAAGAAAAATTATCAAAACAAGTAAAATACATGTTCCTTTTAACATACACATATGATATAATTGTATGTAGAAAGGAACATGTAAAATGGAGAATACTATATTAAATTTGGCTAAAGCAAATAATGGAATAATCACTACAAAAGAAGTAGTAAGTAAAAATATAAATACGATTTTTTTGACAAGATTAGTTAATGCCAAAAAATTAGAAAGAGTAAAAAAAGGCTTATATGTTTTACCATTTACTTGGGGTGATGAATATTTCAATTTAATTTATGGAAATAATGCAGTTTTTTCTTATGAAACAGCTTTATATTTTT
>CANQZN010000020.1 GCA_947628365.1 uncultured Bacilli bacterium
GGCATGGTTATATGGCCCCTGCTTCATTTAGTCAAGTCATAGAACAAATTGTTAGAATTGCAGTAATCATTGGTGGTAGTTTCTTTGCTTATAAAGTATTACATTTAAGTTTAAAAATTACTATTGGTATTGCTGTTTTTGGGGCATGTATTGGTGCTATTATAAGTTACTTATATCTATTAAGAAAGTTACGTAAAGTTAAAGATGAAAATAAAATTAATACAAATAATTTAAAAAGAGAAGAAAAAAAGGATATTATTTATAAAGTAATTTGTTATGCAATACCATTTATCATTATTAATATTGCTAATTCTCTTTATTCTTTTACTGATATGACACTTTTAATTAGAGGTCTTCATTATTTAAAATTTAGTAAAGAAAGTGTTACAACCATAAGTGGAATATTTACTACCTATGGAAGCAAAATGAATACAATTATTACTAGCATAGCTACTGGTATTGCTTTAAGTTTAGTTCCTACTATTGCTAAAAGTAATGCCAAAAAAGATTTGAAAGACATTAACGATAAGTTTAACAAAACATTACAAATATTTTTCTTTATTGCATTACCACTTTCTATATTTATGAGTATTTTTGCAAGAGAAATATGGACAATATTTTATGGTGTAAGTGAGTATGGACCAGTAATAATGAGATTTTCTATCATAGTGGCAGCAATAGATGCATTATATATAATGATTTGTAATGGCTTACAAGGACTTAATGAATCTAAATTAATATATACATCCGTTTTACTTGGACTTGGAATTAATTTATTTTTAGATATACCTTTAATGTTTATATTTAATGATTTAAATATTTATCCTTTTTACGGAACAATTTTAGCTACATTAATCGGTTATATAATATCATTAATAATACCTTTGATAGCGCTCAAAAATAAATATAAATTAAATTACAAAAAGACTTTACAAAAATTGCCAAAATTATTTATTGTTTATTTAATTATGATAGTTTTATCATTATTATATCGTGGTATAATAAATAATGTAGAGAGTAGATTACTCTTAATAGTATTATTAGTAATTATTGGTTTAATTCTTCTAGTTATATATTACTTACTTAACAAATGTGAATTAGAAGAAATATTAGGTAAAAAGATAAAATTAAGGAGAAGATAAAAATGGGTAAATATATAGTATTGGCGGTTGTAATTGCCATTATAGCTATTGGGGCATTAATATATTTTATAGTTATAAATAATTTAAAAAATTATAAAGAAAGAATGGAAAAAGCTGAAGGTATTATTGATACTAATTTAAATAAAAAATTAGAAGTCATAATTAATCTAAACAATTCTATTAAGAAAGTTACTGGACAAAAAGATTATTTAAAAGATTTTATTAACGCGAAAGATTTAATAATAACTAACATGGAAAAAGATATTAAATTAGATGAAGCAGTTAAATTAGTAAATAACTTAGCAAGAGATTATACTAAACTTAATAATGATAGTGAATTTGCTAAAGAGTTTAAAAATTTAAGAGAAATAGATGAAGTTTTAGTATCTGCTAAAAATGTATTTAACCAAAATGCTTTAGCATCTAACAAACTAATTAAAACTTTTCCATATAATATAGTTGCTAAAATAGCTAAATTTAAAATTAGAAGTTTTTATAATAATAAAACCGATGATAATGACAACTTTTAAAGTTGCCAATCAATCGGTTTTATTTTATTTTTTATTAAAAATTCATTTGTTTTAGAGAAAGGTTTAGAACCAAAGAAACCATAACTTGCAGAAAATGGTGATGGGTGGGAACTAGTTATTACTAAATGTTTAGGGTTAGTAATATATTTTTGCTTTTCTTTAGCAAAATTTCCCCATAAAATAAATACTACTGGTTCTTCTTTTTGATTTAATGCTTTAATAATATAATCAGTAAGTAATTCCCAACCTAAATTTCTATGTGATGCCGGAGTATCTTTTTTTACTGTTAAGACAGCATTTAAAAGTAGAACACCTTCTTTAGCCCATTTAGTTAAATCACCATCTTTTGCTGACTTAATACCTAAATCACTTTCTAATTCTTTATATATATTTTGGAGTGATGGGGGTATTTTAATTCCTTTTTGAACACTAAAAGAAAGCCCATGAGCTTCTCCTTCTCCATGGTAAGGATCTTGCCCTACTATTACTACTTTAGTATCTTTATAACTTGTTAATTTTAAAGCATTAAAAATATATTCTTTAGGTGGATAACAAGTTGATTCATTGTATTTTTGGTTAATAAGTTGTAAGAATTTCTTAAAACCATCACTATTTTCGATAACCGCTAAAACTTTATCCCAATCATTACCTATCATTATTTAATTCCTTTTCTTATTTTGCATTACTCTATTTATGGTAACGTTCGTTATTATTTATTTTAAATGCCCGATATATTTGTTCAAGTAACATACCTCTAAATAAACCATGTGGAAATGTTAAATTACCAAAACTAATTTTTTCATTGCATAAATTTTCAATTTTTTTATCAATACCATTGGAGCCACCAATAATAAAAGTAATATTACTATGATAATTAAATAAATTATCAATATGGCAAGCTAACTCTACACTAGAATAATTAGTGCCATTTATAAATAAACCGATATTATAATCTTCTTTACTTATAACTTTTAGTAATTCACTAGTTTCTTTTTCTATATTTTCATTATCTTTAACTTCAATAATACTAATTTTGTGATATTTACTAATTCTTAATAAATAATCATTAATTAAATCATTTAAATATTGCTCTTTTATTTTACCAACACATATTATTTTTATCATAATTCAATAACTTCACTAATATTATCTTGTTCAGCGCATTTAATATCTTCAAAAGAAACATTATATTCTCTTAAACTATCTTTAACAGTAGCAAGAGCAATACTTGGGGTATTATTAACTTCACTTAAGTGCATTAAATAAACTTTCTTTGTTTTATCACCAATTAATTTAGCTAAATAGAAACCACATGCTTGATTAGATAAGTGGCCTTCATCAGATAATACTCTTTTCTTTAACCAATCTGGATATGGTCCATGCGTAAGCATTTCAATATCGTGATTACTTTCTAGTAAATAAACTTCTTTGTTTTTTAATAAATTAAAATATTTACTCTTAATATAGCCAGTATCAGTAATTTGTACAACAGAGTGTCCATCTTCTTCAATAATAAAGTTTCTTGAAGCAACAGCGTCATGACTCGATTTAATTGTTTTAATGGTTAAATCTTCAAATTCTATTTCATCATCATATATTTTAATATGTTCATAATTTTGTAGACTATCTAGGCTAGCAAACATTTTTTCAGGCATACAAACTGTTGCTTTATAACTTTTAACAAAATTTTCTAAAGCTGAAATATGATCATTATGTAAGTGACTAATCAAAATAATATCAATATCTTTAGGGTTGACACCAATAGATTTTAAGGAATCTACAATATATTTTTTATTCTTACCCATATCAAGTAAAATCTTATGATTTTTAGTTTCTATATATGTAGAATTTCCTTTTGAACCACTGGCAAAAATACAAATGCGCATTATCTATACAACCTCCTTGGATCAAAATATGAGCCACCAGCTTTAGGGTTACCATTGGCAACACCAAAGTGTAAGTGAGTTCCTTTAGATTGACCACTATTACCCATGTAACCAACTAATTGTCCTCTTGAAACTGTTTGACCGACTTTAACTGGAATATTATGTAACATATGGCCATATAAAGTATAGATATTATTACCATGATCAATAACAACATGATTACCAAAACCACTACCACAAGAATCTGGATATTTTCCATTATCAGAACAATCTGTAAAGACATAAGTAACTACACCATCATTGGCTGCATAAATATTAGATCCCCAACCAGTACCAGTAATATCAATACCACCATGAATTTTTCCCCAACGAGGAGCAAACTCACTAGATACGAAATATGGACTATTAGTAGGCCAACGCCATCCAGAACCTGTATCGATAAATGTTTCATTACCACCAATATAACTTTGTTGTCTACCTTTAGTTGTAACTTGATCAACCTTTGGTCTTATAACTGTTTCACTAACAATTTCGGCATCACTATTTGGTTCACCATTAACAATTGAATATTTAGTTCTTTGAATTGATAAACCTGTAACTCCAGGTGTAGTAATTTCAGAAAAACTAGCATCTTTAGTATTATCTCTTGTGATGGTATTATCAAATGGATATTCTACTTGTTTCATTTCTTCAACAGCATAAGAGAAACTAATTTTAGGATCAATTAAAGTGATATTTACTTTTTCACCAATTTCAAGCATACTATTTTCACTAGAAAATTGGGGATTAGCAATTAAAAATTCTTGAGTATTTAAAGTATTTGCTTCACTTATTGAAGCAATTGTGTCGCCTTCTTTTACTGTATAACTTTTCTCTTTATAATCAAAGCCAAATAATAATTCTTGAGCTAATTCATCACTATTTTCATAAATTTTTTCATTAACACTTATATATTTTTGACGAATTGTTATATTTTCTAAAAAAGACATATTAGTATAATTAATACCTATATCATCTAGTTCAGCTTGAGTACCATTTAAATAATTGTTATAATCTTCTTCATCTATAAAAGCTAAAACAAACTCTTTAACAGCATCAGTTAAAATATTTTTATCAAGTAAATATATATTAAATTCATCATGCGTATTAGTTGCAGATATTTTTACTTCATAACCTTCAATAGTAAAATCATCTCTTTGTTCTATTTTTGTATATATAGACTCAGTTGATTCATAATTAGGATTATATGTATAATCTTCTACAATGCTTAATCCTTTTGGTGGATATACAGCATTTACATTATATTTATCTTTAATAGTTTGTTGTTTTTGGTCAATTAAGGCATATAATTCATCTTCACTAGCTATATTACCAATAACTTCACCATCTAAATATACTTTATAAATTTTTGCGGCTTCACTATTTAGTTTATGATAACTACCAGTAATAACATATAAACACAAAACTATTGCACATATAATTCCGGTAATAATTTTTTCTTTACTTTTCATTAATTCATTCCTCAATTTCATGTGCGACATTTCTAAACGCACTCATATTTAATTCAAATAATAAATCAACTGTTCCTGTACTACCTTTACGATGCTTAGCAATAACAAGTTCAGCAGGTACTATTTTTTCTTTTTGATCTTTTTTCGCTTCATAATAATCTTTTCTATTAATAAATAAAACTATATCAGCATCTTGTTCAATAGAACCTGATTCTCTTAAGTCAGCAAGCATAGGCATATTAGACTCTCTTTTTTCAGCACTTCTTGATAGTTGGGCACATGCTATAACGGGAACACCTAATTCTAAGGCCATTGTCTTTAGACTACGAGATATTTCTGATACTTCAACTTGTCTACTTTCAACTCTTTTATTACCAGTCGTAACTAATTGTAAATAATCGATAACAACTAATCCTAATCCTTTAGGCATATTAGCAAGACGACGACATTTTGCTTTTATATCAGACATGGTAACTCCTGAATTATCTTCAATATAAAGATTAGTTTCAGCAAGTTCGTTCATTGCTTCATTATATCGTTTCCAGTCCATTTCTTGCATACTTCCAGTTTGTAATTTATAATAGTCTATTCCACCTCTTGCACTAATTATACGATTTACAAGTTGTTCAGCTGGCATCTCTAAGTTAAATATTGCTACTGCTTTATCAGTTGTTGTTGCAGCATAGGCTGCCATATTTAATGCTAGGGCTGTTTTTCCCATACCAGGACGAGCTGCTAAAATAATAAGTTCACCAGGTTGAAATCCAGTAGTTAATTTATCAAAATCATAAAAACCAGTTTCTAGTCCTGTAATTATTTTTTTTGTTTTAGCAAGTTCTTCTAATTTTGCTTGGGCTCTTCTTAATATTTCTTGAATAGGTACAAAGTCTTTAACAGTTCTTGTTCTAACTAAACCTAAAATATTCTTTTCAGCATCATCTAAAATTGCATTAACATTTTCTTCTTCATAAGCCTCTGTTACTACATTAGTCGCAGCATTAATTAAGTTTCTTCTAATTGCATTTTCTTGAATTATATTAATATAATAATTTAAATTAGCTGGAGTTATAACGGAATCTATAACCTCACTTATATAAGCAAGTCCACCAATAGAATTTAATCTTTTCTTTTTATCAAGTTCTTCTTTAACCATACCAGCATCAATTGGATTACCGGCTTCATGTAAACTACAAATGGCCTCAAATAAAAATTTATTACGTTCATCAAAAAACATATCTGCCGTTACTTCTTCGCAAATATCATCAATTAGGCTATTATCAATAAACATAACCCCTAATACACTCATTTCTGCCTCTTTATTCGCTGGCATGACTCTTGGCATAACTTCACCTACTTTTCTAATACAACATTTATATAAAATTTAACTTTTTTATGTAATTCAATTAATACTTTATGATATCCTAAGGTATCAATACTACCTTCTACTTTAATTAATTTTTTATCAATATCAAAACCTTTATTTTTAAGACTATCACTTATTTGCTTAGTAGATACATTTCCAAATACGCGATCATCTTTACCAGTTTTAACTTTAAATTTAATCTCTTTATTCTCTAACTTTTGTTTAATAACATTTAATTCTTGTACTAATTTATCTTCAATTTCTTGTCTATTTGATAATTCTTGATCTAATACATTTTTACTTCCTTTAGTATATAAAACACCTAATTTATTTTTAATTAAATAATTATTGCCATATCCATCACTAACGTCAATAATATCATCTTTCTTACCTTTTCCTTTTACATCTTTAAGCAGAATTATTTTCATAAAACCTCCTTAGTAAATATACACTATTATAACATAAATTGTATCCATTTAGAATATCACTTTAAAATATTCCATCGCCTATTTCTTCCATATCCAATTAATTCAATATATTTATTATCTTTAAGTATTTTTATATACCTTCTGATTGTTCTTTCACTACACTCATATTTATTCATTAAATAGTTTTCCGTAACACTTTGGTTATTCTTTAATTCTTTATAAATACTCGTAAGTAAATTAAAATCTCTTTTTCGCATAAAATCACCTTTCACTATATATATAGTGACCTTAGGTAGTGATTTCCTTTTTTAGAATTAAAAAAATTCACAAAAATGTGAATTATTTAACATATGGTATTAAAGCCATAAATCTTGCATATTTAATTTGTTCAGCAATATGTCTTTGATGTTTAGCACAAGCACCAGTAACACGTCTAGGTAATATTTTACCTTTTTCATTTATATATTTATTAATAATCATAACATCTTTATAATCAACGCTTTTACCAGCACACATTTGACATATTTTTTTCTTTTTACGATAAAATTCTGCCATTATTTTCTTCCTCCTTCTTAGAATGGTAAATCATCACTACTTAAAGTAATTTCTTCGCCAAAGCTCTTAAAAGGATCTTCAGTTAAGTCAGTAGATTCCATTGGCATATCCATTGGACTTTCTTCTGGATAATTACTATCAGGCATACTTGGAGCTACATTAGCATCATTATTACTACTTTTTGTACTTAAGAAATTAACCATATCACAAGCAACTTCTGTAGTATATCTTTTAGTACCATCTTGAGCATCATAACTACCTGTTCTAATTCTACCTTCTGCTGATACTAATGAACCTTTACGACAATATTTTGATATATTATCAGCTTGTCTTCCCCATGCACTACAATTAATAAAATCTGTTTCTCTTTCACCATTTCGATTTGTAAAATTACGAGATACAGCAATTGTAAATCTTGTAACTGCCATACCAGATGGTGTTGTTCTTAACTCTGGATCTCTTGTAAGTCTTCCTACTAATAATACTCTATTCATGATTACTCACTTTCTTTTTTTAATATTAAATGTCTTAAAATGTTTTCGTTAATTCTTAATTTTCTATCAAATTCTTTAATAGTATCGCTATTTGCTTCAACTTGCATTAAATAGTAGAAACCACTAACTTCTTTATTAATTTCATAAGCTAGTTTCTTTCTTCCTAAATCTTTGAATTCGATAACTTTTCCTTTATTGTCAGAGATTAATTTTTCAACATCTTTATTAATTTTTCCTAAAGCAGTTTCATCTAATGTAGCTCTAACAATATACATTATTTCGTATTTTGTCATCATTCCACCTCCTTATGGTCTTTTGGCTTTCTTAAAGAAAGCAAGGAGTAATAAATTTACTCGTCTATTAGTATAGCAAAAAATATGAGTTGTGTAAATCTTTTTTGCTTATTTTAAATAATATGTTACAAGGACTAAATTATTAATCTTTTATTTGTTTATTTACAAAATCAACATTAATTATATTGGCTCTTGTTCTTTTTATTCCTTTTTTATTTTCTAAACTTTGAAGTGCGCTTATTGCTTTATTTTTACTAGGTTCACTAATTCTTTTACATTCTCTAAAGCCACAGATAAAATCATCTATATTTATAATATTATCATCACGATATTTAGTTGAGGCAAAAGATGAGTCAATTATAGATACAACTAAAGAAGGATTATATTCACGGTCAAAAACATTTTGACATTTAGAACTAGTATATTGAATTAATATTGAAATTATATCGTCTTTATCCATATCTTCACTAAAATAAATATCATTTCTTAAACAATAATCATCTAATACATTACTAACAATTGTTGTTAATAGAGTATCATCTGGTTCATCTACCATAATTGGTGAAAATCTTCTTTTATAACCTGTCTCTACTTTAGAGTGTAAAAAATATGTATTATATGCATCTATAGTAGTAGTTCCAATAACAGTAATTCCTAATTTTTCAATATATTGTTTTAACATTTCCGCTAAATTATTATTATCATCAATACTAGAACCTGCTCCATCTAAAGATTGAATTTCATCAATAAATAATATTGCATTATATTTTTTAACAGATTTCATTATATGTTCCATTTTTTCTTCTAATTCACCACGATATTTAGTTCCCGCTAGTAAGCTATTTGGAGAAATACCCACTACTAATCTTCCCTTTAATAATTCAGGAACTTCACCTTTATTAATTCTGAATGCTATACTTTTAGCAATCGCAGTTTTTCCTACTCCCGGAGGGCCAACTAAAATTGGACTAGTTTTTTCTTTTAATAACCCTCTAATTGTATTTTCTACTTCAGCATCTCTTCCAATTGCTGGGTTCATTGTAAAGTTCAAATTATTATAAATAGTACCATATTTTTGTAATTCTTCTTGTCCTTCATAATGCGTTACTTTATTATTTTGGCATCTTTCTTCTCTATTAATAATTCTTAAACATTTTTCATAACATTTTAAATCATTATGCCATTTATCGCCTTCAGAAATTTTGGCATTAATATATTCATCTAAAGAGATACCATATCGTAAACTAGTACTCTCTAATTTATAGCCCATAGATAAAAAAGCTCTTACTAAATATTCTTTATCTGCTACATTAATATTGCTATTAAAATAATCTATTAAAATATCACAAGCAAATTTATCAAAATCCCAACCATAGACTTCGATTTCTTCAATAAAAGGAATTAATTTATAAACACTGATATGAGGGGCTAAGAAATTAACAAAACTAAGTTTCTTTTCGTTTATTTGATTTGGATTTAAAAATGTTGTATTAAGCAAAGTTTTAAGTGTTATTAAAATTTTATCCTCTTCTTCTTCACTTATATTTTCTAAACCATTTAAAGTAACAAAAAATAATAAATTACTACCCTTTTTATTAATATAAATATGCTTACCAATTGCCCTATCTATAACTTGAGCATTATAATTATCATCATTTTCAATAACTTTTGGTAAAACTTCTTTTCTTATCTTATCTTTTAAAACTGCTGAATCGATATATTCTGAGCTCGAAGTATCTTTAGTAAAATAACGACCAGCATTTCTTTGCATAATTAAAAATAAATTATAAAAATATTTATATTTCTCATTATCTTTTAATATCTCAAGAATATTATCACCATTTTGATTTGCAACATAAGCTTGATTATACCCCTCTTGATATAAATAATTTAATACATGAATACACTCTTCTTCTTCATAATCATTTTTAATTAAACTCATTAATATTTCTAATGAAACTGAATATAGTTTTAAACCATTTCTTTTAAATAAATAAAACATTTGTAATAAAAAGTTATATGAATATTTACTATTAATAGCAAGTTTAATATAATTTAAAAATTTATCATCAGTTAACTCTGTTTTCTTTAAAAGTGATTGAATTGCATACATAACTTTTTCTTCATTATAATGATTTTGTAAAAATGTTTCGATTTTAATATCTTCCTTAGATAGTTTATTTTTAATTTTAAGATAATCTAAATGCTTAAAACCACCTAGAGAAGGTAAGACTTTTTCGTCAATAACTTTTATTTTTTCCATATTTCCCTCAAAATGTAAAATCTATTATAACATAGCTTTCTAAAAACTCAAACAAAAAATTAAGAACATAAAATCCTTAATTTTTACACATTAAATCTAAAGTAACAAATATCGCCATCTTGGACAAGATAATCTTTTCCTTCAAGACGTAATAAGCCCTTTTCTCTTACTTTAAGTTCACTACCACAATTATTTAAATCATTAAAACTCATAACCTCAGCCTTAATAAATCCTTTCTCAAAATCACTATGGATTATTCCGGCACACTCTGGGGCTTTCATGCCTTTACTAAAAGTCCAAGCTCGACATTCATCAGTACCAGCCGTAAAAAATGTTGCTAATCCTAGTAAATCATATGTTGCAAAAATTAATTTATCAAGACCACTATTAGTAATACCGACATCTTTTAAAAATTGAGCTCTTTCTTCATCTTCCAAATCAGCTAGTTCACTTTCTAATTTAGCACACATAACAACAACACTAGCATTCTCTTTTTCTGCATATTCTTTTAATTTAAAAGAATAATCATTATCTCCAACTGATGCTGATACCTCATCAACATTAGCAACATATATAATTTTTTTGGCAGTTATAAAATTAAAATTTTTAATAATGAGTAAATCTTCTTTCGAAAAATCAATTAATCTAATTGGAATACTTTTTTCTAAAGATTCTTTAATAGTTCTTAAAATATTTACTTCATTTATTGCTTCTTTATCTTTTGTTGTTTCTGCTTTTTTCTCAATTTTACCTAGTCTATTAGCAACAATTTCTAAATCAGCAAGTATTAATTCTGTATTTATAATATCGGCATCTCTAATAGGATCAGTCTTTCCCTCAACATGGGTAATATTTTCATCATCAAAGCATCTAACTACTTCAACAATAGCATCTACTTCTCTTATATGTGATAAAAACTTATTGCCTAAACCTTCGCCATTACTTGCTCCACTTACAAGGCCTGCTATATCAATAAATTCAAATGTAGTTGGTACTATACTTTTAGGGTTATATAACTCTGCTAAATAGTCTAGCCTTGTATCTGGAACTGTTACTACACCAACATTTGGTTCAATTGTCGCAAATGGATAATTCGCCGCTAAAATATGTTTTTTAGTAATGGCATTAAATAAAGTTGATTTACCAACATTAGGTAAACCTACTATACCTGCTTGTAAACTCATAAAACCTCCTATGAAATTGTAGGGAAAGAATTAACTCCTAATGGAAGACCAATTAAATACCATATAACAAGTAAAATGACTAAAGTAAATGTTATAACTAATGTATATGGAATTTGATATTTGATTGAATCAATTAATTTTATTTTATTTTCCCCTTGATTATATTTTTCTAAAAATGCTAAATAAACAATAAAATATGCTAAAAGTGGTGTAATATTCATGGTACATGCTTCTGCAAATCTAAAGATTATTTGGGCAAATTCTGGTGACATACTAGCATTCATCATAACTGGTACAACTGAAGATGATAAGATTATCCATTTAGAAATACTAGATGGAACAAAAATAGTAGCAACACAAACACAAATAAAGATAAAGATTATTAATGGTAAGCCAGTAAAATTAATATTACTAATTAATTCACCAATGGAAGATACTAAGATATTACCAATGTTAGTTTCTTTGAAAACACTTATAAATGTTGATGCAAAGAAAATCATTACTAATACATTACCTATACCATCTAATGAGTGACCTAAATTATCACAGAAATCTTTATGGTTTTTAATAGATTTAACACCAATACCATAAAATAAACCTAAAATAATAAATAGAATAGTAACTACAAAGATAAAACCATTACTAAAAAATGAATTAACACTAAATAATTTATCAATATATCTTTCTTGACTAGCATCAAGTAAAGCACCACTCAATGGTAAATTAGGAATAATACTATAAATAAAGATTACTAAGTAAATAATTGCACCAGTACAAGCATATATCATACCTTTTTTCTCACTCTTAGTAACTATATCTTCTTCTAATTCACGTTCAGTAAATTCATATTTTGGTAAATTTTTAACTAATATATTTTCGGTAACAATTGTTATTACATATGAAACAAGTAATACTGCTACTAACATAATAAATAGAAAAGCATAACCAGAAATAGTATAATTAACATTTAATGTTTTAGCAGCAAGGACTGTATAATTTAAAAGAGCTGAGTCACTACTTGTAAAAATAATATTAATACTACTACCACAAGATAAAGCTGCAAATGCTGTAATTATACCTATTGCCGGATTTCTTTTACCATAATAGAATAATAAAGCTCCTAAAGGTATAAATATTAAATAAGATAAATTACCAAAGACACTAGATAATACACATATTAATACAAAGATAAATGTAACTGTTTTTTTCTTCATCCTTTTAGTAGTAAGGGTAATTGCTGTTTGTAAAAAACCACTTTTATCCATAATACTAATTCCCATTAAAATAATAATTAAATTAGCAAGTACAGTAAAGTTAGCAAAATTAGCAACTGTACTTGAGAATATATATTTAATACCACTTAAATTAAATAATGATGTTACTACTTCAGTTATTGGTTTAGAATCTAGCGTAATATTATTAATACTATTATAAGCAGATGATGCATCAACTAAATGAAGTATACCACTTAAAACCATAACTATCACAATAAGTAGGACATAACTCATTAAAGGATGCATTGGTTCTCTATTTTTTCTTCTAAATTTCTTCATGCTTTAACACCTTCTTTAATTTCTTTTGAAATTCTAATCTATCCATCATTATTTCACGACCACAATTTTTACATTTAATTTTAATATCAACACCTACCCGAGTAATTATCCAAAGATTTGTCCCACAGGCATGATTTTTATGCATAATGACTTCATCGTTCAGTTCAAAATTTTTATCCATTATTAATCTTCCTCAATTGAAATATTAAAGATTTCCATTATTCTCTCTAAATCTTTTAAAGAATCATAGGTTATTTCTATTTTATTTTTACTTATTTTAACTTTATTACCAATCTTATCACTAATAACATTTTCATAAATATGATATTTAGGATCAACACTACTAGTTATTGGTTTTCTTTTAACAACTTCAACATTACTAACTAGTCTTTCAAGTTCTCTTACATTAATGTCTTCTTTAATTACTTTACTTGCTAACTCTTCAATTTGTTTAGTATCTTCTAATTTACTTAATACTCTAGCATGAGATGAAGATAATTCTTTTCTTTCTACCATTTGTTGAACTTTTTCTGGTAATTTAAGTAACCCTAAAAGATTAGTAATGTATGTTCTGCTCTTACCAAATCTACTAGCAAATTCATCTTGAGTTAACCCTCTTAATTTAATAATATTATAAACACTCTTAGCTTCATCAATAGCATTTAAATCTTCTCTTTGAATATTTTCAATTAATGCTATTTCCATCATTTCTTGATCAGTAAATTCTTTAATAATTGCCGGTATTTCATCTAAACCAGCTAACTTTGATGCTTTACAACGACGTTCACCAGCAATAAGTTCATATCCCTTAATACTCTTTTTAACTATAACTGGTTGAACTACACCAAATTCTTTAATAGATGATGCAAGTTCTTGTAAGCTTTCTTCATTAAATGTCTTTCTAGGTTGATATGGATTACTTCTAATATCAGCTAGTTTTATCATTACGATATCATTTTTGTTGTCATTAACTATTTCTTTTTCAAAATTATCAAAGTTAATAACATTATTGGTAAATAATTGTTCTAATCCCTTTCCCAATGCTTTCTTTTTAGTTTCCATCTCTATTTATCACCTCTATCGCTAAATTATGATAAGCTTCAGTTGCTCTACTAGTTGGATCATATTCATTTATTGGTTTACCATGTGATGGGGCTTCTACTAATCTAACTAGTCTTGGAATTATTGTATTAAATACTTTATCTTTAAAATATTTTCTAATATCTTCAATTACTTCTAAACCTATATTAGTTCTACCATCTAACATTGTTAGTAAAACTCCTTCAATTCTTAAACTTGGGTTCATACTTGATTGAACCATTATAATTGAATTTAATAATTGCGTAATACCTTCAAGAGCAAAAAATTCACATTGAACTGGAATTATAACTGAGTCACTAGCTACTAATGCGTTCATTGTTCCAAGTTCTAATGAAGGTTGACAATCAATTATAATATAATCAAATATATGTCTTATTTCATTAATGGCATTTTTTAATTGTTCATTTTGTTTAAAAGTTTGGTCTTCTAACATCCTTCTAATAAATTCAACCCCAACACCTGCTAAATTTAAAGTTGAAGGAATTATAGCTAAATTTTCAAATTTAGTTTTTTTTATAGCTTCTTCTATCTTACATTTACCTGTAATAACTTCATAAATATCATGCTCAAAATCATTAGAATTAAGTCCTAGTCCCGTTGTTGCATTACTTTGTGGATCTAAATCAATCAAAAGAACAGATTTTCCCTCTTTACCTAATGCTGCTGCAAGATTAATACTTGTTGTTGTCTTGCCAACTCCACCTTTTTGATTTACTAATGAAATAACTTTAGCCATAACACACCTCTAATTTATATTTCCACGTAATAATATTTTAACATATAAATATAATTTAAGATAGAAAAAAAGAAAGAAATTTTATTCTTTCTCCTATTGCTCTTTATTTTTAGTAAGTATTCTTTTTGTTGCTTTAATATTTAAGGTAGATTTAACTTGAGTTTCGCTTAATAATAAATAACTTTCTAAGAAGTTTTTAAAGGCTATAACATTTTCATTAGGTAGAGCATAATCACTATCATTATCACTATAAGCATAGTAATTATAATCTATTTCTTCTAAAGCACTTTGAATTTTATAATATAAACTTAATGGTATAAATTTATTAAAACCACCTAAAGAGTTAATTATATCAATAAACTTATCAGTAAATTTATCTATATATTGTTCATTTTCTGCTTTTATAAGCATTTCATAATCATTAACTCTTTTATTAGGATCTTCAAAATAAATTTCTAATGCTTGTAATTCCATATAAAATGCATCTAATAAATCTTTAACAGTTATGTCTTTACGCCAGTCAATACCTATTAAACTTCTATTTGTCATGTCTGCATTTCCTACATTATAACGTGTAACTACTATACGACCTAAATTATAGCGTTGTAAAAATGTAGCGATATTATTTATATTTCTTGTAGGACACATTAAACTAATTTCATCTAATTTATTATTCAAGTCAAAATATTCATCACTTATAACATTAGTAATTATTTCATGTATTTCTGGTAAACTTGCATAATAATCTTTTAACTTTTTTTCCTTATCTTTCATTAAACGATATTCTTTAAGCATTTGAGCTTCTTTTACTGCTTTATTACTAGCTAACTTTTGATTTTCTTCTACCTTTTTATATAAATTTTCCATCATTATCCCCCTTTGAATAACGAGTTATATTTTAGCACAATAAAACTATATATGTCAAATTTACCTAGCACATATAAAAAACTACTATTGCTAGTAGTTTAGTTTAAATTATACTAATTCAATTCTAACTTCTAAAGCATCATCGCCACGACGTTCACTTAATTTAATTAATTTAGTATATCCGCCATTACGATCTTTGTATTTAGGAGCAAGTTCATTAAATACTTTGTTAACAACATCTGCATCATTATGTAGAAAAGCTAATGCTTTACGACGAGCTACTAATGTACCTCTTTTTCCATAAGTAATCATTTTATCAACAAATTTTCTAACTTCTTTAGCTCTTGCTTCAGTAGTAACGATAGATTCATGCATTATAACATCTTTTGTTAGACTTGCTAAAATGCTTCTTCTTATTCTTGTTTCTCTTCCTAATTTTCTATATGCCATAATCCATTACTCCTTAAATGTAA
>CANQZN010000021.1 GCA_947628365.1 uncultured Bacilli bacterium
ACTACTAGTTCCACCAGTTGTAGACCCACCAGTAGATGGTTTAGTTGTAGTAGTCTTAGCTTTAACTGTTATAGTCATTTCTTTTTCACTACGATTGCCATTTTTATCAACTGCATAAATGATTACTTTATAAGTACCAGCTTTTTTCGTATCCACTGTTCCTTCATATTGAACTTCAATATTTCCTTCTTTTTCATCTTTAGCAGTAATTCCTGATAGGATATCTAATTTACCTCCTACTGTAATTGTTTTATTTTTAACACCACTGATAACTGGGAATATAGTATCTTTATAATTTATAACATATTCCTTTTGACTTTCAACAGCATCTGTTTTCTCTTCATCTTTAATTTTATAAGAATAATCTTTCTTTAAAATTATAGATATTTTTATTTCTTTATCAAATAAAACTTCTGCTTCATCAGTAATTGTTTCTTCATTTACAATTATTTCTTTTACTACTACATCTTCTTCCATATTTTCAGTATAAATTAGATTATTAATAATATCACTTTTAGTCCATACTGATAAATATTCAGGGTTTTCATTGTATTCTTTAAATAGACTAGTAAGTTCTCTTTTTATTTCATCCATTGCATTATTGGCTTCTTCTTGTCGTCTTCTTTCCTCAAGTAATTCAGCGCTTTTGGCTTCATTTTCTTT
Organism: uncultured Bacilli bacterium; assembly: GCA_947628365.1. Classification (GTDB taxonomy): domain Bacteria; phylum Bacillota_I; class Bacilli_A; order RF39; family UBA660; genus SIG200. The sequence goes on from CANQZN010000021.1 coordinate 664, forward strand.
ATCTATTTGTTTTCTTGAAACTATAATGCCAATAGCTAGGGCAATTAAAATTAGAATCACTAATATCACGCATATAATAACTACACTTTTTTTACTTTTATTCTCATCTTTCATAAAACTCATCTCTATTTATATTATACTCCTACTTCTGAATATGAGATTATCAATTATTACCAATTTTTTACCTTTAATGTCAAAATATGTTAATTTTCTTCTTTTACTTCAAAATCTTTAAGTTCGCCATCGCTACTTAAAATTTTATTAACTTTTTCTGTCGCACTATTTAATTTTTCACTACATACTTTAGCTATTTCCATTGCTTCTGTATATTTCTTTATTGCATCCTCTAAAGGGACATTGCCACTTTCTAAATCTTTTACTAGTGTTTCTAAATCTCTTAAATTTGTTTCAAATGTTTTTTCTTCCATTATTATTTATTCCTTTCTTCTTTAACCTTTTCTAATTTTTTATTTCCTTAACTTTAGCCTTAATACTACCCTTACTAAATTTTATATCTACTATATCATTAACTTTTAACTCGCTACTATCTTTAATAACTTTATCTTCTACTCTAACTAATGAATAGCCATTACTTAAGATGTTTAAGGGATTAACTAATTTTAAAGTATTAATTAAGCTATCTAAATTATGATGATAATTCATTAAACTCTTATCCATATTATTATTTAATCTATTTAGTATATCTTTTAAATTATTTCTATTTTTTTCTAGTAAATTAATAGGGCTCAATAATTTTATTTTATTATAACCAATCTCTAATAAATGTTTTTTACTATCTAATAAACTTTGCATATTACGATTTAAATTATCAATTAATTTATCTAAAGTTTGTTCTTTCATTTCATATAAACTCATTGGATTTTTTAAAATAAAAGAATTTTTTAGGGTTCTAAATTCAATAAACTTGGTATTAATCAAAGATTTAATATTTTTATTAAGTCTTAATTTATATTGATTAATCAAATTATTAATATCGGTTCTTGTCGGCACGGCCATTTCCGCAGCACCGGTTGGTGTTGGGGCTCTTAAATCGGCCACAAAATCCGCGATAGTAAAATCAGGCTCATGACCAACAGCACTTATTATTGGTGTTTTTGTATTATAAATTGCTCTTGCTACACACTCTTCATTAAAGGCCCATAGATCTTCAATTGAACCACCACCACGACCAACAATTAAAATATCACAGCCATAATTATCAGCCACTTCTAGTTGTTTGACGATATTAGGGGCAGCCTCTTTCCCTTGAACAAGTGTCGGAAATAGAATAGCTTCACATAAAGGATATCTTCTTTTAATTGTACTCATAATATCTCTAACTGCTGCTCCTGTATCAGCAGTAATAATACCAATTTTAGTAGGATACTTTGGTAAAGGTTTTTTATGTTCTTTATTAAACAAACCTTCTTTTAATAATTTTTCTTTTAATTTTTCATATTCTAAATATAAATTACCAAGTCCATCTAATTCCATTGTATCAACATAGACTTGATAACTACCACTAGCGGGATATGCGGTTATTCTTCCACTTATTAAAACATTCATCCCATCTTCTGGTTTAAAACTTAAATTTTTAGCGCTACTTTGAAACATAACTGCACTAATACGGGCATTATCATCTTTTAAGGTAAAATATAAATGTCCTCTTGTATGACATTTAAAATTAGATATCTCTCCCTTAAGATATATTCTATTTAAAAAGAAATCACTATCTAAAATATTTTTAATATAATTATTTATTTCGGTTATACTTAAGTAATTTCTTTCTTGTTCCATAATAATCCTCCATAGTCTTCTTAATTATATCATAATTTTGCTCATATAATTTAATTAATTTTGCTTTACCCGGAATAATTATCTGATCATTTTTTGAATTTCCTAGCATTTTATTATCTTTTTCCACTCTTTCCAAAACGCTCATAAAGTAAGTTGGGGTTAAAAAATTATAATAATCAACTAGTATTTGAGTTAATAAAGGATTATAATGCTCTAAAAAATAAGTTAAATCTTCCTCTTTAACTTTGGCAAAGTTATCATCCAATTCACCTCGTTCATCAACAATATAAGAACTTAAAGTTTCCATAAACTCAAAGGAAAAAGCGAATTCATGATCTATTAGAGCAAGTCTTATATTATCTTCTGCAGTCAAAACTCCATAATTACCTAAATTGCGGTCCCAATTAATCATAAAATGGTCAAATATATAAGTTTTAACCAAATCTACCATTAATTCAAATCTGTTGGAAATTTCTCTATCATTTTCAATATAATCCCATAATTCAATTAAAGAGGTTTCTATTTTCCTAGGATATTCAAAATAAGTCATTGGGGTAAACTCTCCCAAATTATTTAAATCTTCACTTATTTTATAATATTTTTTATCTATACAAGCTACATAATACTTGGGAATTATAAGGCCTAAATCTTTCCCTATTGTACTTACAATTACTTCATTCATTGCTTTTGCTAAATTACTTTGGGAAACATAAAAATTACCACAACTAAGTTGTAGTTTTTCACTTACCATTAATAATGTTTGTCTAATGATTTCCATATCTTCTGTTGTTAGTTTCATAACCAAAACCCCTAAATATTAATTAACTTTATCTAAGACTGCATTTATAATTTTACGAACATTATCATCACTATATTTTTTAGCTAATTCTACTGCTTCATTAATAACAACATTTCTTGGGGTATCAGTATATTTTAATTCATATAAACCAATTCTTAAAATAGATGCTCCAGTTTTATCTAATCTATCAATAGTCCAATTATTAATATTGCTATTAGCTATATTATCAAGTTCTTCAACATGTTCAATAACACCATAGACAATATTAGTAACAAATTCATCTTTTTTATCTAGATTTTCTTCTATAATTTCTTCAATAGTAGATTCAGTATTATTCTTTCTAAACAAATCCCATTGATATAAAATTACCATACATTTTTCTCTTAATTTACTTCTTTCCATATTTATAATTCTCCGTTTCTCCTATTATAACAAAATTGTGAACAAAATACTATAAGAGTTATGAAGACATAACTCTTATATAATTATTTTTTAATACTTTGCTTTAATTCATATAAATAATTTAATGCTTCAAGTGGGGTCATTTTTAATGGATCGATTTTATCTATTTTTTCTTTCAATTCATTTTTTTCTTCTTTTACTTCTTCATTAAAGTCAAAACTCAACTGAACTTTAGTTTCGTCTCTTTTATTTTTCTTACTACCACTTTCATATTCTTTTAGAATTTCATCAGCTCTTTTTAATAATTCTTCTGGCATTTGGGCAAGTCTTGCTACATGAATACCATAACTTTTATCAATTGAGCCATTTTTTACTTTATGTAGGAAAGTTATTTTACCCTCTTCTTCTACTGCAGATACATGAACATTTTTAATTGTTTTATATTTTTTATCTAAGCTAGTAAGTTCATGATAATGCGTAGAAAATAAAGTTAAAGCCCCAATATTTTCACTAATATACTCTAATATTGCTTGAGCTAAACTCATACCATCATAAGTAGCAGTACCTCTTCCTAGTTCATCAAAAATAATTAGGCTATTAACTGTTGCATTAGCAAGAGCATTTCTTGCTTCTTTCATTTCTACCATAAATGTAGACTCACCTGAAACTAAATCATCACTAGCGCCAATTCGGGTAAATATTTTATCAATAATTGGAATACATGCACTTTTAGCAGGAACAAAAGATCCCATTTGAGCCATTAATATGATGATAGCAATACTACGCATATAAGTTGATTTACCACTCATATTAGGTCCAGTTATAAGTAAGGTACTAGCATTATTATCCATAATACAATCATTTGGTACATAAAGGTCCCCATTTACTTTTTCTACTACTGGATGACGGCCATCAATTATTTCCAACTTTTTCGCATTATTTAATTTAGGTCTTACTAAGTTAAGTTCTTCACTACATGTTGCTAAAGATAACATAGCATCAATACTACTAATAGCATCAGCAGTATTTTTTATTTTTAAAACTTCTTTTTTAATAATATTTTTAATTTCAATAAATAAGTTATATTCAAGTTCAATTATCTTTTCTTCCGCATTTAATATTAATGCTTCTTTTTCTTTTAACTCTGGGGAAATAAATCTTTCATAGTTAGTCAAGGTTTGTCTTCGCTCCCAACCAAATGAATCTTGTACCTCTTTAGCTTGACCTTTAGATATTTCAATATAATACCCAAAGACTTTATTAAAACCAACTTTTAGATTTTTAATGCCCGTTTCTTCTTTTAATTTATTTTCAAAAGAACTAATGAAGTCTTTTCCCCCACTTCTAATACTTTTTAATTCATCTAAAGTAGCATTATAACCCTCTTTAATTAAATATCCTTCTCTAATACTTATTGGGGGATTTTCATATAAAGCCATATCTAATAAATTAAATATTTCTCTATGGGTATTAAGTTCATATGGTAAATTTAATTCATCAATAATTTCTTTAATTCTTGGTAAAACTTCTAAACTATTTTTAAATTGTAGTAAATCTCTTCCATTGACACTTCCAGTTGTAATCTTACCACATAATCTTTCTAAATCATAAATTTTATATAATAAATTTTTTAACTCATCTTTTAAAATAAAATTATTATTAAATATTTCAATTTGATCATATCTTTTATTTAAAGCTTCAATATCTTTTAATGGATGCATTAAATAGCTTTTTAATTTTCGAGAACCCATTGCTGTTTTACATTTATCCAAAATCCAAATTAAAGAATAAGTTCTATCTTTCAAGCGGATAGTTTCAAATAACTCTAGATTACGAACGGTATGAATATCCATTTCCAAATATCCTTCTTTATGGATAACTTCACAATGGTTAAATAAACTAATATCTTTTAATTCTTTAACTACTAAATAATAGAATAAATGATTAACTCCGGCTTTTTTCCGAACATCATCAAGTTCATTTAAAAATGGTATATCATCACTATAATAATCACTGCTAAAGACAATTTCTATGCCATATTTATTTTTTAATAGATCAACTAAAGAAACATTGGAATTATCTAATAAAATAACTTCTTTAATACCCAAGCTAAGTATTTCACTAATTAATTTTTCTTCTTTTTTCTCTAAACTAAGACTATTTAATTCTCCAGTAGTAATATCAGCATAAGTTATAATATATAAATCGCTATACTCTAATATACTTGCAATATAAGAATTATTACGTTCATCTAATAATTCAAAGTCAGTAATAGTTCCTTTACTAATAACATCAACTACTCCTCTTTTAACTGTATCTTTAGTAGTCTTAGGATCTTCTAATTGTTCACATATAGCTACCCGATATCCCTTATTAACAATTTTTTCAATATAACTTTTAACAGCATGATAAGGAACACCACACATTGGTACTTTTTCATCTAAACCCGCTGATTTACCAGTTAATGTTAACTCTAATTCTCTTGAAGCAATTATACCATCTTCAAAAAATAATTCATAAAAATCCCCAAGGCGAAAAAATAAAAGTTCTTCTTGATATTGATCTTTTATTTCCATATATTGTTTCATCATGGGACTTAATTTTGTTCTATCTACTTCATTTCTTTTCATGATTTTTATTATACTATCATAATTATTTTTTGACAATTAAAAAACCAAAGTTAAAATTTATTTTGGCTTTTTATTTATATTATTTTCTATCTTTTTCTTTTCTTCTAAGTATTGATATTTAAGATTATTTTGATTGCTAATTATAGTTTTACCTAGTTTTTGTTCTAAATTATCTCTTGCTACTTTAGAAACATTACCACCCATTTTAGCAATTACTTTATTTTGTTTTAAACCATAAGGTTTATATTCTTTAGCAAGTTCTCTTGTGGCAATTTCTCCCAAATCAGTAAGTGCTATTTCGATATCTGACATATTGTCTCTTAATGATTCTTTTCTAATACCCTTATAATCTTTATATTCATTTGCTTTCATACCAGACCATTCTTTATATATTTCATTAGTAAGCATTCCATATTCACTTCTGAAATACCACCTTCTTTCCATACATCAGTTAATTTGTTTCTATCCAATATTCCTTTTAGTCTAGCTTCAATCCATCTGTTTGAATATCCTCTCATACGATAATAGTTGATTGCTCTTTTAATTGCAATTTCAGGATCAAATACTTCATCAATTCTTTCACTTCCTAAGTTAGCAAGCCACACCTTAAATGGTTCTGCTTTAGGACTTGGCACAGATTCTATAAGCCTTAATATTCCTTTAGTGTCTAAAGTGTCAGTAAAATAACTTTTTCCATCTTTTTTTGATTTCAGTTTAAGTTGTACACATTTTGTGGACAGCTCACTTTGTTCTTCCTCACTCATTCTCTTTTTCAGCATATTCCAATAATTTCTTGGATTATTACTACTTGTTAAAGCACTTATTACATCTACGACACTAAAATAATAATCTCCTTTTTCACTATCCCATACGCTTCTTATTTCATTACCCTCAAATAAATTTGATATGGTTTCTAATTTGTTTTGGTTCATTATAACCCCCTCCTAATAATAAAATTATACTATAAGAACGTTTGTTTGGCAATATCGTTTTAATATTTTTTAAAAGAAAAAAAGTTGGAATATTCCAACTTTAACGGAAACCGCCTCCGCCACCTCCGCCACCAAAGGAGCCTCCTCCTCCGCCAGATGATGAAAATCCTCCACCACCTGAGGAATAACTTTCGGCTCTACTTTTAGCAACACTGGCAGCATGAACACCACTATAAGAAATAGTATTTAAGAAAATGACATCATCAAAATATTCATCAGTAATAACATCTGGATATAATCTCTTAAATTCTTTAGCTACTTTATCAGCAATGCCAAATATTTGGGCATACATTAGATATTCATCCCATATTTTAACTTCTATTGCTTCTCTATCTTTAATATTAGAAAACTCATTTAAGAATTTTTTAAGTCCAGCCATTTCTTTAGCATAATTATCAATTGTATCACTAACTACATATTCCATTCTGAGCGTTTTCTTTTCTTCAGTAATTAAACCTTCTTGAACAAATTTATCAGTAACATCATCTATAACATTATTAAACCAACCTAATATTTGTTTATAATTTTTCTTACACCAATACTCAAATTCATCTTTTTCTAAGACATCATCATTACTAGCTGCAAGCATCATGTTATAAATTTTCTTTTCTTGTTCATCTAGTCCTTCAGATGTAACAAGTTTGATTGCCTTTTGGGGCTTTTTAGCTGAAGGATCTAATATAACATTTTCAATATTATCAGATTTTAGCCATTTAAGAAGTAATGTACCTAAAAAGTCTGTCTTATTTTTAACAAGTCCATATTGACCCGCTACCCAATAAGCTTTAAAGACATCTTTATTACAAGGTAAATCTCTAAAATATGGTACATCTTTCAATTTTTTAGCATCCTTTTTAATCTTTATTCTCTTAGTGCCATATTCATTTGTATTAACAAAAAAAGCACATACAATAAAAATCAAAATATAAGGGAGAAAATTGAAAATAATCGCAAATATTGTTAGTAAAACATTCAATAACTTATGGAAAAAAGTATTATTTTTATCTGTATATGTAGTTGCACCATCTTGTGCCATATCTAAATAATGACTAAAATCATTATCAAGTACTGAATTTGTATGAAAGGTGTTTTTAGGAAACTTAACTAAAACAGTTACATATTCATCACTATCTAGACTACCATCTTTAGTAAGTTCTATATAGCCATCATAAACATAAGCATAACCATTATTATTTTTATCACCATAACCAAAGCCCCAAACATCTAAATCATCGCTATACGCAAAATCACTATGAATTTTAACATAGACACTTTCTGGTTTATCAGATAAATTATAAGGAATTAATTGCCAATAAATCATATCAGCATCATCAGTAGTAGATACAAAATTTGTAATAGTATATTCCATAGTATAAACATTACTACCATAAATACTAATACCAAAGCATAATTCATAGCCCTCATCTATAATATTGATTCCTGATTTATATGCCTTAGAAGAAAATGAAGCATCGACATCCCAATCACTAAGGGGAGTAAACTCTCTACCATTTAAAGAAACTCTAAAGTCTTCTATTCTAGAATTACCTAAATTATAATATGGTTTATATCCTTCAGTTCCTTCATTTAACACTGCTACCCACTTTTCAGTGACATGAGCATCTCCATTACTATCAACATAAATATCCATATTGATACTTCTAATATCATTAGCATAAACTTTTGTACAAAATAAAAAGCTTATAACTAATAAAAATATATATTTAATTTTTTTCATAACTCACCTACTAAAAAAGGCATTTTATAATGCCCTAAAATTTAACTTTAACATTTTCTCTTTCAGAAGCTTGAGCTTCAAAGTAATCTCTTTTCTTAAAGCCGAACATATTTGCAACTAAATTTGATGGAAACATTTGAATTTTATTATTTAATTTCATAACTGAATCATTATAAAATCCTCTTGCATAAACTATTTTTTGTTCAATCTCTGAAAGTTCATTTTGTAAGTTGTTAAAGCCTTCATTTGCTTTTAAATCAGGATAACTTTCTGTTAAAGCAAATAACTTACTTATTGCATGAGTAAGCTCACCATCTGCTTTTAATTGACCAGCCATGTCATTAGCAGTTACGTAAGAATTTCTAGCTTGCATAACTTCTTCTAAAGTTTCTTTTTCATGTTTAGCATAACCTTTAACTGTTTCAACTAAATTAGGTACTAAATCAAATCTTCTTTTTAGTTCAACATCAATTTGGCTATATTGATCATCTGCTTTATTTCTTAGACTAACTAAATTATTATAAACACTAATAACATACATTACAATTAAAATGACAACTATTAAAATAATCCAAAGCATAACTCATTCCTCCTTATGTTTTTATACTATCATAATATGCTTATTTTTTCAATTAAATTTAACCTTCAAGTGTTAACTATTGTCAGCATTCTATATTAAATTATTTGTTCTTTAATTAATAATATTTTTTAATCGAAAATTTCAGCCAAAAAAATATTGCAAAACCATCTATTATTGCATTACTATCATAGTTAATCACTACTATATAATTGACCGCCATAATTATTATTAATTAAACTTGAGGTCGAAATTTTCGACCACAATAATGATTAACTAAACTTGAGGTCGCAAAATGCGACCCAAAAAATTTATCATGTATTGCAAAAACGGCCATTATTGCAGGTCTAACATGCATAATTCCTTGTTATTCAAGGATGCATGTTTTTTCGAACACTACCATATCCATTTAAACTTGAGGTCCCAATTTGAAACTTCAAGTTTAAAATTCTTCGATGGTCATGCATTACTTAATTCTTCATATTTCATAAATCATTTTTTCAATTTTTAGAAATACTAAGCGATATCCGATAGTAGTCATACTAACGAGCAAAAAAATTCTGCATAAGATAAAAAAATAATGTTACACCATAAATACTGCAAATATAACTGATATTAATTTATAATTGCAAGTACGTATTTTATTAAACTATTCTTTACAATTTTATCTTCTAATTTATTAATTGAAAAAACTTTGTTACCTGCATAGTTAAGAGATGCTCCACAATGATAAATCTTTTTTTGATCTAATATAATATATCTATCATGAAAATCATTATTATAAACTACTTTTAAATTTTTATATTGTTTTTGGTATTTATTTATATCTATTTGTTTTAACAAACCATTATTTTTACATATTATAGTTACATCAACTTTTAAATTTCTCACCATATCTAAAGCATTTTTGTCCGCATAGTTATCAATAATAATTATGTTGTCATGTGCTTCTTTCAAAATATCAACTATTTTGGAATAGGCATCATAGATTTGTCCATTAAAATAAATTTCATTATCTTTTTTCTTTTCTTCAAATTTACTAAAAGATTCTTGTAATAATTTGATATCTTCATCATGCTTTATCACTAAATTATTAATATATTTTTGTTGAATTAATTCATTAGAAATATATTTTCTCATTATTACAAAAGCGTCCATTATTGCAATACTAACTTGTGTTGCAACATTGGATTTTAAAATAGTTGCAAGCATAGCCACACCTTGTTCCGTAAATACACGTGGTAAGTATTTTCTATGTGTTCCTCTACCATTTTTTGGAGTTTTTAAGGTCGAAAATTTCGACCTTAAAAAATTCCATTCATCATCGGACAATAACCAAGAAAATCTTTCTGGAAATTTTTGAAAATTATTTCTAACCGCTTCATTAATTCTTTTTGTTTCTACTCCATAAAGTTTCGCTAAATCAGAGTCAAGCATTACTTGCTTTCCTCTCACTTCATAAATCATATTTTCAATTTTTTCTTCGGTTTTTAATACAACATTATTCATATTCAATTCCCCCTTACTTACATATCTAAATTATAGCAAACATTTGTTTCTAAAGTCAATCATATTTTAACTATTTTTAGAAATACTAAGTAATATACCAATACTAGCCATACTTACAAGTAGGGAAGAACCTCCATAAGATAAGAAAGGTAATGTTACACCAGTAACAGGAATTAAACCAACAACAACCATTAAGTTTAAACTAGCTTGAATAATTAGACCAAAAGACAAGCCAAAAGCTAAATATTTACCAAATAAATCTTTAGTTTTTAAAGAAATATAAACTCCCCGATAAAAAATGAAAAAGAAAAAACTAGTAACAATAAATACTCCTAAAAAACCTAATTCTTCACTAATAATGGAGAAAATAAAATCGGTTTGCGGTTCTGGTAAATAGAAATATTTTTGTCTTGATTTTAAGAAACCTTGTCCAAGTAGTCCACCCGGTCCAATAGCGTATAAACTTTGTAATATTTGATAACCACTACCTAAGGGATCACTCCAAGGATTTAAGAAACTAACGATTCTTTTCATTCTATAAGGGGCTGCAATTATAATACCTACTATGCCAAGTAAACCAGTTAAACCTATTTTAACAAAAAAGGATATTTTAACGCCACTTACAAATATTAAAACAACTAAAGTTAATACAATAACCATAGCGGTTCCAAAGTCTGGTTCTAACATAATTAAACCAAAGAAAAATAAAATAACTCCTAGAATTGGCAAAACACCATGAAGAATACTTTTCATAATTCTTTCATTATTGTTTAAATATTTAGATACATAGATAATCAAACCAATTTTAGCAAATTCAGAAGGTTGGATACCTAATGAACCTATACCAAACCAACTACGACTACCATTTCTAACACTACCAATACCAGGAATTAAAACTAAAATTAATAATATAGCACAAATAATAAGTATAACATTAGCGTATTTATAATAAATATGATAATCTATTTTAGATAATAAATACATAATAACTAAACCAATTATAAAGAAAATACCTTGCATTTTAACAAACTTAAATGGATCATTAAATTTATAATTAGCCCAGACAAAACTAGCAGAATATATCATTACCAAACCAAAAATAGCAATTAGTATTACTGCCCCCAAAAGTGGGTAATCAATTTTATGTTTGATAATTTAACCCCCTTTTAATTAAATTTTATAACCAAACACCATATGTAATTGCAGCCATTGCTAAAAGTAAGCCAACAACCCAAAATAATTTAACAATATCATTTTCAGCCCATTTCAATTCTTCAAAATGATGATGAAGAGGAGCTTTTAAAAATATTTTACGATGAAAATAACGAATACTAATAATTTGCATTAAACTAGATAGTGTTTCAATTACAAATACACCACCAATAATTGCAAGTGATAATTCATGTCGTGTAAGAATTGCTATTGTTGCTAAGGCTCCTCCTAAAGCTAAAGAACCTAAATCACCCATAAATACTTTAGCAGGATGTGAATTATAAACTAAGAAACCGAGTAAAGCCCCGACTGTTAAAAAACAAAATATTGCTATTTCTTGATAACCTTCAAGCCAACCACAATTCCAAGAAATAATACCATAGGCAAGGAAAGCAATTGCAGAAAGTCCTCCAGCTAAGCCATCTAAACCATCTGTAATATTGACAGCATTACTAGTACCTACTAATAAAAATAAGATAAAGATACCAAAAGTCCAACCTAAAGGTATAATTAAATTAAGGGCCGTAAATTGTAAAGTAGAAGAACCACCACTACGCATAAATAAATAGAAAAATACTAAAGCAATTAACATTTGAAATAAAAATTTAGTGACAATACTAAGTCCAGCATTATTTTTAAATTTAATTTTTAAAAAGTCATCAATACCCCCTAAAATAGCATAAGAAATAAAGACAAAAACTAAAATACCAATATTATAACTTATTTCAATACTATCATTTATATAGAGTAAAATTAAAGAAAATATTACTGGAAAAATAAAGATAATTCCTCCCATTGTTGGAGTTCCCTCTTTAATTAAATGTCTTTTATTTATCTCTCTACTAACTGATTGACCTATATGTAATTTCTTTAAAATGGGAATAAATATAAGACCACTAGCTATTGCTAAAATGAAACCTAACATCATTGCCATTGCGGCTTTAGCAAGAATTAACATAATCTTTCCACCTCTTACTTATTATACAATAGGAATTATGACAAATTCACTTAATAATTTTATTTTTACAAAAATTGACACTAGTTTAAAAGCAATGTAATAGTTGTCTCTACACTTTGAAAAGTATTAGCTTTCGGAGACATATACACTACTGTATCACCACTACCACTATATTTTACTTTAAAATCTTTTAAGGCTTTTGTCGCATCTTTTCTACTCATTCCAACTACATCGGGAACAGCCAAATATTTAACATCTAAATAACTATATTCTTTTAACATACCACCGCTTCGCTCTTTTATACCTAATGTTTCAATTGCAGATAACATTATACTTCTAGCAATAGGTGCTGAAACAGTACCGCCATATTGGGTTACTCCTTTAGGATTATCTACCGCAACATAAACTATAACTTCAGGATCATCAGCAGGTAAAAAGCCAATAAACGAAAGAATATAATTGCCAACCATATATTTACCATCGGAAACTTTTTGCGCTGTTCCTGTTTTTCCACCAACTCGATAATTCTCTATATAGGCATTTTTACCAGTACCATTAGAAACAACACTTTCTAAAGCAAATCTTACCATCGCGGATGTTTCTTTACTAATAACTTGCTTTTTTGTAATCGTTTTATTTTCGTAAATTAATGATTTAGTACTTTCATCTAAGATAGAAGACACCACATAAGGTGTATTTAAATATCCCCCATTAATGGCTGCTGATACGGCCGTTATTTGTTGAATAGGTGTTACTGAAATACCTTGACCAAAAGCAGTTGTTGCAAGTTCCACTGGACCCATTTTTTCATTTTTGAAAAGTATTCCATTACCTTCACCATTTAAATCAATACCTGTTTTACTACCAAAACCAAATGATCTTATATAACCCATTAATTTATCAACGCCAAGTTTATTTCCTAAAGATACAAACCCCGGGTTGCTTTGTATCTATACAGGAACACTTTAAGACAGAAGAATGTCTTGCACAAGCAAGATTTTTGGAACTCAAACTTTTTAATGAGTTGTCTTCATTCATATCCAAATCTATATCAATATCTGGAGTATTAAAATCATAAAGTATTTTTAATTTTATGTGCTTTCTATCACCATTTACTTTTTCTACTTCAACTTTTTCAACTAATAGATTAATTAAATATGGTAAATTTTCTTTAATGTCTAATTTGGTATTTAAACAATTTTCAATGTTTTGTAATTTCTTCTTTAATTTTTCTTCTTCGTTAGTTTTTTGCGAATGATTATCCAGTTGTTTTTGCAAGTTAAACAGATCAACATTAAACTTATCATTTCTTCTTTTAAATTCAAAATCATCTATCATACCTTTAATGCTTAAATCTAATAGTTTATCTTTTTGTTTTTCAATATTTGCTACTTTACTATTAATATCTTCAATATCTAAATCATCACTATAAGATTCTATGATATTTCTATATTCATTTAATACTAATTTTATATATTGCTTTTTATTTTTTATAAAATTACTAAATAAATCAATAAATATTTTATCCAAATATGATTCTTTTATATTTGGGGATGCACACTTAGATACACCATCAGTTTTATAAGTTTTACAAGCCCAAACTGGATTATTAGCACGATTAGATCCACCATTTCTAATAAATACTGCTCCACAATCTTTACAATATAATTTACAAGAATATTTATATCTTTTGATATGTTCTTCAGCATTTAAAATATGTCTTGATGGTAATTTTTTTCTTTTCTCATGCAATAAATTTGCTTTTTCCCATAATTCTTCTGATACTAAAGCAGGTATTCTTTCATCTTTATATATAACTTGTTTTTCTTTAGGTACTTTCTTCTTCTTATGAGTTTTATAATCTTCAACTTCGGTAAGTCTTGCAGTATAATATCCTTTATATCTAGGATTAGTCAGAAACTTTGCTAAAGTTGTCTGTGAATAAGGTTGTCCTTTTGAATTGAGATAACCTTGTTTTGCAAGTTCTTCACCAATTTTTTTAAGTCCAATATTACCACTTGCATAAGTAGTAAATAAATATTCAATTATTGGTGCTTCTTTGGGATTTATTTCATATCTACCATTGTTTTTGAAATAACCAGTTAAATTACCACCAATTAATTTACCATCTTTTATCATACGATTTACACCAAATTTAACTCTTTCTGATAATTTTCTAACTTCATCTTGTGCTAAACTAGACATAATAGTTAATCTAAATTCAGCATCTTCCTGAATTGTATTTAAATTATCTGATAAAAAATATACAATAACACCATTTTTAAGCAAATATTCTGTATATTTAATACTATCTACTGTATTTCTTGAAAATCTTGATATCTCTTTTGTAAGTATTAAATCTAA
>CANQZN010000022.1 GCA_947628365.1 uncultured Bacilli bacterium
GAAATATTTATTGATAATAATTTTGGTAGGAGTAATACTAACCGGTGTCATAATATTGAAACCAACTAAAGAAGTTAAATTAGATAATGTTATACTAAAACAAGAAGTAAATAATAAAGCCTTTGCTATGTATACTGAAACAGATAATGGTTATGAAGAATATGAAGGAAATAGTTTTCCTAAAGGCCAAAGGCTTAATAAAAGTTTAAGTAAATGTATAGATAAAAATGGTGAAGAAATAAAAGATGCCATAAATGTAGATAATGAAACTGGTAATATAAGTGTTAAAAGTAATAAATCATTTTCTTGTTATTTGTATTTTGATAATAAAATAGAAGATTTAAGTGGTAATGGACATAATGGTACTAATCATGCTCAGTTATGGACAGAAGAAGGAATAACAACTAGTCTTGATAGTAATAATTTGGGTTATGTAGATTGTGGACTTGCAGGTTATGATTTTAAAGATGGAATTACAATAATTGTAAGAGCACGAATTAATCAACATACTGCAGATCGTAATGGGAGATTAATATCAAATAATGAGACCGAATTGGTAATGAATAAATCACGTACGCCTTCAACTATTCTATTTAATAATCAATGGTTTGGCTATGAACCAGAAATTAGTGAAAATATTTTTCATGTCTATAGTGTTATTTATAATGGTGAGTCCGCATCGTTATTATTAAATGGCAAAAATATCGAAACTTTAAGTTACTCAGCATTATCTACAATATCAGAACATCCATTTTATTTAGGAGCAGTACCTAATTGGGAAAATCAAAATAGCTTTGCTACCTTTACAGATGTTTTAATATTTGACTCAGCCTTGAATGAAGATGAAATACAAGAAAATTTTAGTGGTGAAATAGACAAAGACAAAGTAATCGATACATATGTTAAAAATAACGAATCTAATCAAAATTTATTACTATATTATAAATTCAATTAAAAAATCACCAATATTTAGGTGATTTTAGCTATTAAATTTGACAGTAATGTATTTTTCATCAGTGTATAACTCTTGTACACTTCTAATAATTTGATTTGCCTTTTCATTATTATGATCTTTAGATGCGACGACAATACTTATAGTGTTGTCTTTTATTTTGATAAAGGATTTAAGATTAAATTTTTCTTGGATAAGATTTTTTATTTTTTCTTCATCGCTTTTGGAACTATTTAATTTTTGCATATTTTCATAAGCTGTATTTTTTTCTTCTAAAGTACTTTCACTATCTAAAAGAATATTTTGATATTCTTCCATTAAAGTTTGTCTTTCTTCATCACTTTCTACTTCTAAAGCTACTAAAACATCTGATTCATTAATTTCTATAACCTCTTGATTTTGATTACTATCTTCTGCCTTTAAAACGCTTTCAACTTCATCATCAATACTAACATAATAAATTCCTAGAATTAAAATTAAAGAAAATAATGTTACAAACCATAAATTTTGTTTATTTATCATAATCGCTCCTTATTTACTAATAAATATTATGACTTTACTCAAGAAAAATTACTTTTTTAAAAAAATTTGTAAATAAAAAAAGGAAATCGAAGGGTGGGTGCCTAATATTATAAGTGAAGGGAGGAAAAGATGAAAAATTTTAAACCAATAAGACAACACGATTTTAAAGATTGTGGTGTCTGTTGTATGGAGTGGATAATTAACTATTATGGTGGGTATATTCCTTTAGAAAAATTAAGAGAAGATACTTTCACAGATAGTAATGGCACTAGTGCATATCATATTATTAAAGCGTTTCAAAAGTGGGGTTTTGATTCTTTAGGGGTTTTGGTTGATGACCTTAAAAATAGCGAATGCCAATTGCCATTAATTGCTCATTTAAGATTAGGTAATGGTTTAGAACATTTTGTTGTAGTTAAAGATATTAAAGATGACACTATTTATTTAATGGATCCTAGTAGTGGACATACTAAAATGTCTTTGTCTAAATTTAGAGAAATCTTTACCGGAAATGTAATCATGGCCATTCCTTTAACTAAAGTGATTTGTTTGGATAAAGGTTTATCTCTAGGCAAAATGTTTAGCCAAATTATGGTTAAGGAAAAGTTTCTATTTGTTAAAATTATTGTAACTAGTCTTTTATGGACATTTATATCTATCGTGTGTAGTTATTATTTAAAACTTGGTAATAATTTTTTAAATCAAGATAGTAATATTTTAAGATTTTTAATAATTACCTTTGGAATTTTAACTATTATAAAAGTATCATCTTTATATATAAGGGAATATTATGAAAATCATTTAGCCAATTTAGTTGATGTCTATATTTATCCAGAATTTTTTCATCATTTATTTAATCTCCCTTTAAAAAGCATAAAAAGCAGGAGTTCAGGGGAAATAATTACAAGAGTAGGTGAACTTGCTAATATTAAAATGCTATTTTCGGATATTTTTGTCGGTTGTTTCCTCGACTCTATTATGCTTATCACATCTACAGTTATACTTTATATTTTTAATTCAAAATTATTTCTCATATTTTTTATCATTTTAGGTGTATATTCCTTCTTTGGTTATTTTACCAGCCAGATAATTTATCATAAAGTACTCGAAAATATAAATTATAACACAGACTTTAATCATCAAGTAATTGAAAATATAAATATGTTAGAAAGTACCAAAAATTTAAATTTAGTTAATAAAATGTTAAATAAAATTGAATATAGTTTAGCAAAACTTTTATTAAGTAATTATAATTGTAATAGTTTTTTTAACCTAATTAATTTAGGAAAAGATTTTATTTTAGATTTTGGTATTTTTATATTAAATTCTTATGGCTTATGGTTATCACTAAAAGGAAATATAAATTTAATAGATTTATTTACTTTTAACATTATTTTAAACTATGCAATTACACCAGTTAAAAATGTGATAGATATTTTACCTAAATGGAATTATATCAAAGCATCTTTTAATAAGATAACTGACTTTATCAATATAGAAGAAGAAAAAATCACAAATGATACTTTTAATTTAAAAGGTGATATAGTTTTTGAAGATGTTTCTTATTCTTATAATGATTATGATAATATTTTAGAGCATACTAATTTAGTTATTAAAGATGGAGAACATGTTTTATTAAATGGTAAAAGTGGTAGTGGTAAAAGTACAATCTGTAAATTAATTTATAAAGAAAATTTAGTTAAACAAGGAAATATTTATATAGGTAATATTAATAGTAAAGATATAAATATTAATGTTATTAGAAATAATATTTTATATGTTTCCCAAAATGAAAGTTTATTTACAGGTACTATTAGAGAAAATATTTTAATTGAAAGAAAAATTGATAATAATAAATTTCAAGATATATGTAATATTTGTTTTTTAGAGGATATTGTTAGTAAAAAGAATTTAAGATATGAATCTTTAATTGATGCCACAAGTAATAATTTATCTGGTGGAGAAAAGCAAAGAATTATTTTAGCGAGAGGACTTTTAAAAAATGCTAATATAATCATATTAGATGAAGCC
Organism: uncultured Bacilli bacterium; assembly: GCA_947628365.1. Classification (GTDB taxonomy): domain Bacteria; phylum Bacillota_I; class Bacilli_A; order RF39; family UBA660; genus SIG200. The sequence goes on from CANQZN010000022.1 coordinate 3,506, forward strand.
TTAAGTGAAGTAGATAAAGAATTGGAAAGTAAAATAGTTAAAAATATTCAAAACTATTTTCAAGATAAAACAATTATTTACATTTCTCATAAAAACCAAAAAGATAATTTTCAAAAAGTTATAGAGATTGGAGGTTAAAATGGATTATTTTAAAGTAAATTATCATCGTCTTGCTAATTTGAATCAAATTAAATACTTTTATTTTGTTATATTTATGTTAATATTAATTTTTGTTATCATTTTCTTTTCTTTCAAGATTCGAGTTAGTAAAGTATTAAATAGTTATGGTATTTATCATGATGGCATATTAACAATCAAAATTAACAATAAACTCTCTGATATAATAATTAATAATAATATGCTTTCTTTTGATAATAAAAATACTAAATATTTAATTCAAGATTTTGGTGATTATGAAATCATAAATGATGATATTTATCAAGAAATTAATTTAATTGTAGATGAAAAATTTTATGAGAATGAAATAGGGATTGTCAAAGTAAGATACGAAGAAAGAAGAATAATAAAGCATATTTTAAAGTTATTAAAATAAGGAGGTAGTATGAAAGTTTTAAATAACAGGGAATTGATGAAGATCGAAGGTGGAGGAATTAATTATAAAATGGCCTTCGGTATTATTGGTGGAGTAATTGCTTTTATGATAGGCTTTGTTGATGGGATTATTCATCCTAAAAAATGTTGATAGGAGGTTTTTATGTTAAGTAATGAAGAATTATTAAATATTAAAGGTGGAGCAAGTACCTTTAGTGCGGCCTTATTTACGGCCATAACTAATGTATTTATCAAATTATATAAGTTAGGGCAAACAGTTGGTTCAGCTATAAGACGTTCATCTGAGAAAAATTATTGCAAAATTAGTTAGATTATTAGCGAAATGGTAGTATTTACTTATTGTCAAATACCTTGACAAGTGTTATAATAACCTCAGTTACAAGCGAAGGGAGGGCGAATTCATGACAAAGGTTGTAGTTAATGGTGATATTGACAAAGCTTTAAAGAAATTAAAAGTTAAAGTTGCAAGAAGTGGTGTCCCTTCAGAACTAAAAAAGAAAAAATTTCATATTAAACCGGGAGTTGAAAGACGAATCAAAAAAGAAGAAGGAATCAAAAACTCTCATAAGAGAAATCATAACTAAGGAGGACTTTAATGTATAATCAAATTAATGTTGATTTACAAGAATCTTTAAAAAATGGTGATAAATTTAGATTATCAGTATTACGGATGTTAAAAAGTGCTTTACAATTAGATTCAATCAATAATAAAAGAGAATTGACTGATGATGTTGTTATTAATGTTTTAAAAAAACAAGTTAAACAAAGAAATGATTCAATTCAAGAATATACTAAATTAAATAAAATGGATGTAGTAGAGAATCTTCAAAAGGAAATAGAGATAATTAATGCTTATTTACCTAGTGAGTGCTCAGAAGAAGAAATGAATAAAGTTATTGATGAAGCATTTGAAGAGATAAAGCCATCTAGTATGAAAGAAATGGGACAAGTTATGAAGTATGTAACTGAAAAGTTAAGTAATGCTGATATGTCCAAAGTAAGTGCTATTGTTAAAGAAAGACTAGTAAAATAGTCTTTTTTTCTTGGCTCTAAAATATAATTTAGAGATGAAAAATTTACATTTTAGAGAATTTTTTAAAAATTTTTTATATGACTTAAATAATTTCATAACTGTCTATGAAAATCATTTGCATGTCTATAATTATCAAAAACTAAATAAATTAAGTAGTACTGAAATTATTTTAACTCTAGATGATAAACAAATAACCATAACGGGTGATAATTTAAAAATAAAACAAATGACTAAACAAGAATTACTAATTGATGGGGTTATATTGAAAGTAGAGTTTAAATATGAATAAAGATATAATATGGTTAAAAATTTATACCAATGGTTATTATAATTTATTGTTAAAGTTAAATGATATTGGTATTACTATTTTAGATAATAAAAAGTATAAAGATTATATATTAATTAAAACTAGTTATAAAGATTATGAGAGAATCAAAAAATATTTAATTAGTTATAAAATAGAAATATATGATTCAGCGGGATATTTAAAAATTAAAGATATAGTAAAAAAGTATCGCATTTTTATTATGGGTTTGTTTTTAGGTTTTATTATTTTACTTATTACTAATAATCTTATTTTAAAAGTAGAAATTAAAAGTCCCAATAAAAATATTCAAAATTTACTTGTAAGTGAACTTAAAAATTATGGCTTATCACCCCTTAGATTTAAAAAAAGTCATAATAAAATAGAAAAAATTGTGGAAAACATCTTAGATAATAACAATGAATTATTAGAGTGGTTAGAAATAAAATATGATGGTTTAGTAATGATTGTTAATGTGACAGAAAAAACGAATAATGAAGAAAATAAAACTTATGATAATTGTGATATAGTGGCAAGAACTGACGCTAAAATAGCTAGTTTAAATATTTATCGGGGTGTGGCTTTAAAAGAAATAAATGATTATGTTTTAAAAGATGAGGTCATATTAAGTGGCTCAATTACTTTTAATGACGAAGTTAAAAATTCTGTTTGTGCAAGTGGAGAGGTGTATGGAGAGGTTTGGTATAAAGTAAAAGTTACTGTACCTTTTAAGGAAACAGTTGTTAAATATACAGGTAAAAATCGCTATAATTTGAAACTAAAAATTAATGATGATGAGTATCAAATATTTAGAAGTAGAATCCAAAATAAAAAAGAAAAAAAGATTAATTTATATAAATTAAATGATTTTGAAATCAATTTAATAAAAGAAAGAGAATATGTAGAAGAAGATATAATTTTAAGTGAAGAAGAAGCCTATAATAAGGCAATTTCTATTGCGGAAGAAAAGATTAAGTTAAAATTAAGGGATAATGAAGAGATTTTAGTGAAAAAAGTTTTGAAAAAACAGGTAAATGATAGTACAATATATTTAGAGATATTTATAGTCATGAAAGAAAATATCGGCGTTGTAAAAGTTGTAGAAGGAGTTAACCCAAATGATACACAATCTGATCCTGAAAGTATTCGATAATATTTGGCCTATGTTAATTGTTTTTATCGTGGCAATTTCTTTTATCAGATTTTATTATTTACAAAATCATCGTGAAAGATTTTGCTTATATAAAGAATTAAATTATTTGATATCTATTATCTATATTTGGTTGTTATTTGAAATTTTAACTATGACTGAACTTAATAAATCAAGCGGCGTTAATATGGTTCCTTTTACAGAAATACTTAGATATAAAGTAGGGACTACTATGTTTTATTATAATGTGGTAGGTAATATTTTAATATTTTTACCATTTGGTTATTTAATTGGGGTTTATGTTAATCCAAAAAAGATATGGCCAGTACTTATTACAACCATAGCAACTAGTATAGTAGTAGAATTTGTTCAATTACAAATTGGGAGATCTTTTGATATAGATGATATTATTTTAAATGCAGTAGGTGGAATTTGTGGTTATTTTCTTTACATTGGGGCCTCCGCGATTAATAGACACCTGCCAGAATTTTTAAAGAGTGATTTATTTTATAATATTTTATATATACTTTTAATTGCTTTATTTGTAATATATGTATTTGGTTATTGGGGAGTTGTGTTTAAATGAATGATTATAGTATAACTAATGAATATAATTATGATAAAGATTATAGTTATTTAGATGATGTGATTAAAAGAGTATTAAAGCATGAAAAAGTTAAAAATGCTAATTTTAGTATAGTATTTGTTGACAATGATAAAATTCAAGAGTTAAATAAAAATTATCGCGGAATTGATCGAATTACTGATGTTATATCTTTTGCTTTTGAAGATAATGCTAAAATAAAGTATGACGATATTAGATTTTTAGGAGAAATATATATATGTATTCCAAGGATGATAGAGCAAGCAAAAGAATATGGTCATAGTGAAGAAAGAGAACTAGCCTTTTTAACAGTGCATGGTCTTTTACATTTACTAGGTTATGATCATCAAACTAAGGAAGAAGAAAATATTATGTTTTCGTTGCAGGAGAAGATTTTAAATGAAGATGAAAGAACAAAAAAAGCAAATTAGTTTAATTAGAAATGTTTTAAATAAGTGTAAATATTCTTGTCAAGGCTTAGGATATTGTTTTAAAAACGAATCAAGTTTTTTATTAGTAGCAATTGTATCTTGTTTTATTATTGTATTAGGTATTATTTTTGATATAAGTTTTTTAGAGTGGGTAATTTCTTTTGGCTCTCTTGCTTTAATTAGTATTACAGAACTTATTAATACCGCGATTGAAGCAACAGTTGATATGGTTACAAAGGAGTATAATGAATATGCTAAAGTAGCTAAAGATTGTGGATCAGCTGCAACAGGAATTATGTCTATTCTAGCAGTAATAGTTAATTTAATTATTTTTGTTCCATATTTTATTGAATTGTGGATGAAAATATTTTAGGGTGGTAAATATGAATTATAGTAAGGAAAGTTTAAAATGAAAAGTGGCTTTGTCAGCATAGTAGGTCGTCCTAATACAGGAAAGAGTACGCTTTTAAATTGTATTATCAATTCTAAAGTAGCGATAACTTCGAATGTAGCGGGGACAACAAGAAATATAATTGAAGGTATCTATCATGAAAAAGATTACCAAATTATTTTTGTTGATACACCGGGAATATCTAAGCCATTAGATAAATTAGGTAAAGTATTAAATAAACAAGCTTATGCTTTAACTAAAGATGTCGATTTAATTTTGTTTGTCGTAGATATAGCATCTGGTATTGGTAAAGGTGATAAATATATTATGGAATCACTTTTAAATAATAAAGTACCAGTTATTTTAGTAATGAATAAAATAGATCGTGTTTCTAATGAAACTTTAATCATGGCCATTAATGAATATAAAGATTACCATTTTGCAGAAATAGTACCAGTATCAGCTAAAACTAATGATAATGTTGATCATTTAATTGAGGTAATTAAAAAATATTTAAAAGATACAATTAAATATTATGATGATAATACTATTACATCTAGTACTCTTCCTTTTATGGCTGGTGAACTTGTAAGAGAAAAATTATTACAAAATACTACTGATGAAATTCCTCACTCTATAACTTGTCATTGTACCAATATTGAAAATAAAAAAGATATAGTTAATATAAGTGTAGATATTATTGTTGATAAACCAAATATTAAAAAAATAATTATTGGTTCTGGTGGAGAAATGCTTAAAAAAGTAGGTACTTTAGCCCGCAGAGATTTAGAAATGATGGTTGGAAAACAAGTATATTTAGATTTATATGTCAAAGTTATTGAAGATTGGAAAGATAAAGAAAGATATTTAAAAGAATTAGGATTTTTTGATTATTAATTGAATAAAAAAAATTAAACCTTCCCAATATATAATTAGGAAGGTGATTTTATGAATAAAAAGGAAGCTTGGGAAAAATTTAAAAATAGTGGAAAAGTAGAAGATTATTTAAATTATAAAAAAATTAAATAGAAGAGTGATTAGAAGTGTTAACAGATATTGAAGGAATAATTGTAAAAGAAACACCTTATGGTGATACCTCAAAGATAATAAATATCTTAACTAATAATGGTATAGTTGGGGTATTATGTAAAGGTGCTATGGGTATTAAAAGTAAGTTAAGAGTAGGAACAATGAAATTAACTTATGCTCACTTTCAAATTTATTATAAAAAAGATAAATTATCTATATTATCCTCTGTTGACATTATTAATCCTTTTAAAAATATAAAAAATGATATCTTACTTATTAGTTATGCATCTTACCTATTAGATCTATCTTATCAAGTTTATAAACAAACTAATGATAATAAAGAAATCTATGAAGATTTAATCAATGCTCTTTTAAAAATAGAAGAGGGATTAAACCCAATGGTTATTACCAATATTTTAGAAGTTAAATTATTAGATTATCTAGGAGTAGGTTTAAATTTAACTAGTTGTATAGTCTGTGGTAATAAAAAAGAAATAGTAACATTATCTAGTGAAAAGGGTGGACTAATTTGTAAGAATTGTTATGAAGGAGAAAGAATTGTTCCAATCAGTATAGTTAAAGTTATTAATATGTATTATTTAGTTAATATTAAAAGTATAAGTAAGTTAGCAATAGATGAAAATATAATTAAAGAAATAAATAGATTTTTAAGTAATTATTATGATGATTATACTGGTTTATATTTAAAAAGCAAAGATTTTTTGAAAACAATTGAAAAGTTGTAACACAATTGTTTTTTTATTACCAAAATTTGGTAATATTCTTGCTCTAAATTCTAAAATACATTATACTAATATTAGGTGGTTTAAAATGGCTGATATGGTATTTAAGTATAGTACAATTAATAGTGGTAAAACAATTAATATTTTGCAAATAGCAGATAGTTACGAAAAAAATAATTTTCAAGTTGTTTTAATTAAATCTATTAAAGATACTAAAGGAAAAAACAAAGTATTGTCTTCTAATAATATGGAAAGAAAAGTAGATATTGTTTTAAGAGAAGATGAATCATTATTAAGAGATCGCAATTATAAAATATATTATACAGCAAAGGTTATCTTAGTAGATGAAGTTGAATTATTAAATCAAACACAAGTAAAAGAATTATGGATGATTGCTCATTTAATCAATATTCCAGTTATATGTTATGGACTAAGAAGTAATTTTAAAGGTGAAATATTTAGTGAAGCAGTAAGTCAAATATTTGCCCTTGCTGATAGTGTTGAAGAAATTGGTAGTAGTTCTTTATGTGCATGTGGTAAAAAGGCTATATTTAATGCTAGAAAAGTAAATGATAAATATAAAATAGATGGTCCAACAATTGTTATTGATGATGGTAAGAAGAAAAATGTGGAATATGTTCCATTATGTTCTGATTGTTATTTAAAATATGTCAAAATTAATAGTTTAGAGGCAGAAAAATTAGCCAAATTAGTTGATAAAATAAAATAGTTAATATATAATTTAGATATAGAAGTGATGATGGTGTGGAATACCGGAGCTATATAATAAAAGTGATTCTTCTAGGAATAAATAAGGTGGAACCGCGGGTGTACTCGTCCTTATATATTACTAGATTTTTTTCTTTATAAGGAGGATTTTATGGAAAAATTAACAATGGAAGAATTAGTCAATTACGCAAAAGGTTATGGTTTTGTCTATCAAGGTAGTGAAATTTATGGTGGTCTTGCTAATGCTTGGGATTACGGACCTTTAGGTGTTTTATTAAAACAAAATATTAAAAATATTTGGTGGAAAAAGTTTATTCAAGAACAACCATTTAATTATGGTCTTGATTCAGCAATACTTATGAACCCTAAAGTTTGGGTAGCATCAGGACATGTCGCATCTTTCTCAGATCCTTTAATAGATTGTAAAAATTGTAAGAGTAGATATCGAGCTGATAAATTAATTGAAGATGCAACAAATGGCGAAATTACTGGTGATGGTTTAAGTGAAGATGAACTTATTAAGTTAATTAAAGAAAAAAATATTAGTTGTCCTAAATGCGGTAAAAATGAATTTACAGATATTAGAAAATTTAATTTATTATTTGAAACTAGTCAAGGAGTTACAGAAGATGCTAAAAGTAAATTATATTTAAGAGGAGAAACAGCCCAAGGTATATTTGTTAACTTTAAAAATGTTGAGAGGAGTATGCGGGCTAAAATACCTTTTGGTATAGGTCAATATGGTAAGAGTTTTCGTAATGAAATAACTCCAGGTAACTTTATTTTTAGAACGAGAGAATTTGAACAAATGGAATTAGAATTTTTCTGTAAACCTAAAACTGATTTAGAATGGTTTGGTTTCTGGAAAAATTATTGTATTGATTTTCTTGAATTATTAGGTATAAAAGAAGAAAATTTAAGATATCGTGATCATACTAAAGAAGAATTATCTTTTTATAGTAATGCCACTACTGATATTGAATATAATTTTCCATTTGGTTGGGGTGAACTTTGGGGTATTGCTGATCGAACAGATTATGATTTAGGTGTCCATATGGAAGCATCTAATGCTGATTTAAGATATTTAGATCCAGAAACAAATGAAAAATATTTACCTTATGTTATTGAGCCTTCAGTTGGTGTTGATCGCCTTTTACTAACAATTTTATGTGATGCTTATAATAAAGAATTAGTGGATAATGAAGAGAGAATAGTATTAAAAATCCATCCAGCTTTAGCACCAATTAAAGCCACAATTTTACCTCTTGTCAAAAAAATTCATGCATCTAAAGCAAATGATATATATAGTAAATTAAGTAGGTATTTTAATTGTAGTTATGATGAGGCTGGAAGTATTGGTAAAAGATATAGAAGAAGTGATGCCATTGGAACACCTTTTGCCATAACTATTGATGATAATACTTTAAATAATGATTTAGTTACAGTAAGAAGTAGAGATACAATGGAACAAATTACCTTAAAAGTTGATGAACTTAAAGATTATATTGAAAGTAAAATAGTCTTGTAAAATATATATATATTTGATAAAATGTAAGAGTAGATTTATAGTATGGAGGATAAAGTATGGCTCTTAATAAATTAAAAAATTTTTTTAAAGATGAAGAAGATAATGAAGCAGTAGAAACTGAAGATGAATATTATTCAATATCAGAAGCTGATGCACTTAAAGATGCAGATAAAGCTGGTAGTAAAATGATTCTACTTGAACCAAGAAGTTTTTCTGAAGCTCAAGCTATTGCTGATCATTTAAAATCAAGAAATAGTGTGGTAGTAAATTTAAAAAGGGTAACATCTACCCAAGCTAAAAGAATTATTGATTTCTTAAGTGGATGTATCTATGCCATTAATGGTAATATGCAAAAAATCGGGGTTGGCATTTATTTATGCACACCTAAAAATGTCAATGTTCAAGGTAAAATAACTGATGATAGTGAAAAATCAAAAGACGGAGCTGAAGAAGAAATAGAGTGGTAAAAAGAAAGCGGTGTGAATTTTTATGCGAAAATTTAATACTAGTTTTCCGGGATATAATAAAGGTGAAGTAAATTCTTTTGTTAATAATGTAACTGTTGAATATGAAAGTATGCTTAATAATTTAAAGAGTAAAGATCGAGAGATTGAAAGTTTAAAAAAAGAATTAAGTCATTATAAAGAATTAGAAAGCACTTTAAATAGAGCAATTTTAATTGCGGAAGAATCATCACAAAATATTAAAAAGACTGCTTTTGATGAATCAAAGATTATAATTGAAAATGCTAAGAAAAATGCTTCAAGAATAATCAATAATTCATTGATAAAAGCAGAAAAAGTGCAAAATGCTGCTGATGATTTGAAAAGACAAGTAGCACAATATAAAAGGAAATATAAAGATATTTTGGAAAACCAATTAGAAGAGATTGAAAGATTTGACTTAGATAATTAGTGTTATTTAAGAATATAATTTATGGAGGTTATATGAAAATAAGAATTATAAGTGCGTTAGTAGTTATCGCAATATTCATTCCCCTTATTTGGTTAGGGGGAATACCTTTTGCTATTGCAATGGGATTATTAAGTATTCAAGCTTATAATGAGATGTTAAGTTTAAAAAAGTCTCATAATAGAATTCCTATTCTTATAAAGATTTTAGGTTTAATTGCAGTTTGCTTTATTACTCTAGGTAATATAAATGGTTATTCTTTAACTTATAGACAAATAGTATTGCCTTTAATTCTCCTTTTATTACCAACAGTATTTATTCCTAAAGACAAATATACTACCCAAAATGCTTTCTATTTATTAGGATCTGTTTATTTAATTGGCTTTTTATTTCATTTATTAATTGCTGTTAGAACTGTAAATGTCTTTATTTTAATATATTTATTAAGTATTACAATATCATCTGATAGTTTTGCTTACGCTATTGGTTGTCTTATTGGTAAACATAAAATGTGTCCAAAGATAAGCCCAAAGAAATCATGGGAAGGTGCTATTGCTGGTTTTATTGGTGGTGTAATTGTTGCTCTTTTAGTTTATAGTCATTTAGTTGCCCCAATAACATTTAAAGTAGTTTTAGTAACAATGATACTTAATATAGCAGGACAAATTGGCGATTTAGTATATAGTAAGATTAAAAGAGAAAATGAGATTAAAGATTTCTCTAATATAATGCCAGGACATGGTGGTGTATTAGATAGATTAGATAGTTTATCATTTGTTGTATTTATGTATGTATTATTAATTTGGACATTTTAGGAGATGAAACAAGATGTGGTTTTTAACATTAATATTATTTATATTTATACTTGGTTTAATTGTATTAATTCATGAACTTGGCCATTTTTTATGGGCTAGAGCTTTTGGTGTACATATCTATGAATTTTCTATTGGTATGGGGCCAATATTATTTACCAAAAAGAGTAAAAAAAGTGGTATAAACTATAATATTAGAGCTTTACCAATTGGTGGCTTTGTTGCTATGGCCGGTGAAGTTTATGAAGATGATGAAGAAACTAAAGTTAATGGTAAAAAGTTAGCTAAAAATAAATTCTTATGTAATAAGCCTATTTGGCAAAGATGCATAGTTATGGCAGCGGGAGTAATGAATAATTTTATTACAGCCTTAATATTTTTAATAATTATGTCTTGGATATGGGGTACTGTTGTTACAACAAATACTGTATCTATGGTAGAAGAAAATTCTGTATTTGATCGAAATGGTATAGTAGCAGGAGATCAAGTTATTGCCATTAATGGTAAGAAAGTATCTAGTTGGGAAGAGACACAAACTAGATTAGCCTTAAAAAGTAAAAATGACGAATATACTTTTACAATTAAACATGCAAATGGTAAAACAGAAGATTATAAATTAAAAAAAGATTATGTTTATGATGAAGAAGGAAACCCAATTGAAGAGGATGGCGAAAAAGTTCAAAGATATGGTTTTGCTGTTGATCAAAGATTAGAAAAAGGTTTCTTTAAATCAATTAAAAATTCCTTTATTAGTTTTGGTAACTTAATTAAAACAATGTTAGTAACACTAGGTAATTTAGTTATTGGTAGACTTTCTTTAAGTAATTTATCTGGTCCAGTGGGTATTTATCAAGTGGTTGGTGATAGTGTTTCTGGTTTAAGCTTTGTTGATGCAGTTCATAATTGTATATATTTGATTGCATTATTAAGTATTAATGTTGGTTTAGTTAATATTTTACCAATTCCAGCATTTGATGGAGGTCATATTTTATTCTTAATTATTGAAAAGATAAAAGGTGGACCAATAAATCAAAAAATAGAAAATACTTGCATAAATATTGGCTTTATATTATTAATGATTTTAATAATTATTGTTACAATTAATGATATTTTAAGATTATTCTAAATAAAAAAGACTTTTCAAAAAGCCTTTTTTTGTTTCTTATTTTTATAATGCTTAACTATAAAGTAAATAACTGTAACAATTACTAATAAAGCTAAACTGAATACAAATATAGCACCAAAAAATACAAAAGTACCTACTGATTCTAAGGCTCCTAAGCCAGTTGATTCATCTAAATTACTTAGTACAGTTAATATAAAACTTACAATTATTACAAAAATGTCTATGCAATAAAATATAGCCAATTTTTGATTCATTACTACCTCCCAATGTTTTTATCTATATATTAAGTATAACATGTAATAATTATTATAACTATTTGAAAGATAAAATGTTTGACACTTTAAGTAAAAAGATTTATTAATCGCATTTTTATTAATATTATTGTTAATATATAAAAAATAACACAAAAATTAAGTGCTTATTTTACGGAATTCCGTGAAATTAAAATTTTCATTATTTAATTGTTCCCATAATCATATATATTCAAATTCTTTTATGCATCTTGTTTCTGGTTTTAAATTTACTCATAAACTCTAAATTACTCATAACTATCTGCCTTATTATTTATATAAATTTGTTAATATACAATTGTATTTTTTGACCGCTATAAATTCGTCTAAATATATTGTACTAAAAACGAACGTTTGATATAATTTTTATAGGGAAACTTAATTGTTTAGTGCTTGCCAACTTTCTTTTAGAAAGGAGGCTTGATATTATGAAGAAAAAAGATTTATTAATCTCATTTCTAATAC